>JAGACC010000147.1 GCA_017614295.1 Treponema sp. | reverse complement strand
ACAGTAATACTTGTGCTGAATCTTTGCTGGACAAGAAAAATTTTAAGCGACGGCTTGGTAAAATCCTACTTGGCAGACAAGGGCTATTCCGTCTGCGGTACATTTTCTTTTGTAAAGGAATTGTTTTCCCGAATGCTTTGCAAAGACGGCTTTCCTCATGAAGTTGGTATTGTCTTGGGCTATCCCGTTAACGATGTAATTGAATTTGAAAACCACAAGGGGCATGGCTGCAAATACTGCGGTTACTGGAAAAGCTACACCGATGCAAAAAACGCCAAGAGATGCCTCTGCAAATTTAAAGAATGCAGTTTTATATGCAGTAGCTGCTACGATGAAGGATATTCATTAAATCAAATAGTAGAAAAATACAAGGAAGTAACCGCCGCCTAATTTACCGTGCATTGCTTTATAGAAAATTTATTCCTTTTGTGCTATCTTTATACCATCGCGTTACCAATCCGGGGTATAAAAAATGTTTCATTTTGGGTTTTCTTACATTGGGCTTATTTTGCTTTGCATGCTTTTTATTCCAAATTTTATCTGGACAAAGAAAAAGCCCTTGGGTTACGAAGAAGCTTCCCTAAAAGAAAATAAATTCCTGCTTGCCCTGGAACGCATTGGAGAAGTTTTGGTTAGTGCCCTGCTTCTTGCATCAACAATACTTGGAATAGGACATATAGGAATTCATCTTGGGCATAGGGATTTACTTTTTGGAAAGAAGAGGAAAAATCTTGCCATTAGAATATTAAAACGTAGCGCTGAAGTGTTGGGAGTTCTTACGGTTCTGATTCTTATAGGATACTTTGGAATTAGAAATGCAAAATTCATAAAAGCATTTGCCTCTGCCAAGAATCCTGTTTTTGAAGACGCCTATGTTAACCTTAACGGACAAAATCAGTTCATCAGGGTGATGGGTTGATGACATGAGGTGGATGTTTTTTGACAATGCATCTCCAGAAAAAATATACAGGAACAATAAGATTCTTGTTGACTACGTTTTTGACAAGGAGCTAACGGAAGGAATAGATGTTTATGGAATGAATTTTAATTCACCGATTTATTTTATAAGCGGAGAAATGGACTGGACTTGCCCTGTTATACTTGCAAGGCAATATTATGAAAAAATAAATGCTCCCAAAAAAGGCTTTTTTGAAGTTAAGGGATGCGGTCACACTCCACAGGGAGACAAACCTTTGGAAGTGGCAAAGATTATAAAAGATATAGGGTTATAAATGTTGGATAAAAAAAATAAAAGGGTATTTTTACTTGTTCTTGCTATCTATCTTATCTGTTTTGGATTTAGGATTTTTGAATATTTTGTTTTGCGCACGGACAGGACTTGGGTTGGCGAAGCGGTTGTACATAAGATTATTGGAATTTTAATACTTTTTATTTCTGCAGGAATTTTGCATTTTTCTGCGGCAGAAATTGGTTTTTCTAAAGAGAGGGCTGTGGTCAATTTGGGGAAGGGTCTTGCCTTTGGAATTTGCACCTTTGCCGTAGCCTACACGGTGGAATGCCTTATAATTAATTCTCTTGGAAATTTTGAATGCCTAAAGCTTTATGTAAGCACTTATGCAATAGACAAAAATCTTGGACATAATACCAGCCTCGTGTTTTTCCTAATCTGCATTGTGGGGAATATAATAAATGTTCTTATGGAAGAGGGTGTTTTCCGGGGACTCTTTAATAAAATCCTTAGCCAGAAGTACAGCTTTGTAGTTTCTGCTTTAATAGCATCCGCTTTGTTTGGCTTTTGGCACATTGTTGGTCCTGTAAGGAATTATTTTGACGGTTCAACAAGTATGGCTGGAACTGTTGCAAGTGCAATAATGCTGGTCTTTACGTCTGCGCTTGTTGGCTTTAAGTTTGCCTTGCTTACAAAAATGACCGGAAGCATATTCATGGGAATGGGAGACCACTTTGTAAATAATACGATTGTAAACATTTTGCATGTAGTTTCAAAAAACGGGGAAGATCAAATGATGACCGTCCGCGTAGCAGTTGCACAGTCGCTTTCGTTTATACTGGTTTTGATATGGTTTGCAATAAGGTCCCGCCAAAGGAGAACAATATGAATATCTATGTTGATTTTGATGACTGTCTTTGCGAAACTGCAAGGGCCTTTTCAAAAATGGTTGCAGAACTTTTTGGAACAAATGTACCATATGAAGAAATCCGCTATTTTAATCTGCAAAAATCTTTTTCTCTTACAGACGAGCAATACAAGAAAATGATGCTTAAGGGACACACGCCGGAAACGCTTCTTTCTTATGAAGAATCTCCAGGTGCTTCCAAGGTTATTAGATCTTGGTTAGAAAAGGGCCACTCTGTTTCCATTATTACGGGAAGTCCTTTTTCTTCTTATGATATTTCCAGACAGTGGCTTGATGAACATGGTCTTGGTGGTGTAAAGCTTTATTGCCTGGACAAGTACGGAAGGGACACTTTTATTCAGGGGAGCGAATTTAGCCTTAGCCTGGAGGATTACTACAAGATGAATTTTGACTACGCGGTGGAAGATTCGCCTCTTGCCTTTAAGTTCTTTAATCATCTTCCAAACCTAAAAGTGCTTGTCTATGACCGTCCGTGGAACCAAGACTGCGACTTTCCAAACAAAAACTTTTTCCGCTGTACAGATTGGGAAAGCATAGGGGAGATGGTAAAATAAAAAGCTATTTTGCAACCCGCACAAAGTAATGGCCGCTATCCTCTCCTACGACTTTGCCTCCGTTTTTTTCCATCACTTTGAGGGAAGCAATATTGTCTTTGTTTACCCTAAGATAAATTTCTTGCTCGGGAACAATGCGCTTTGCAAGTTCAAGTGTCTTTTTTAGTCCGATTGTAGCATAGCCCTTGCCCCTGTATTGCTTTGCAATGCTGTAGCCAATGTGCCCGGATCCATTTTTTAGCGCTTCCGTAAGATGGTGCCTTATCCTGAATTCTCCCACCAGAACTCCGTCTGCCCAGAGGTAATAATATGTTTCCGGTACAAACCAGTCTGGCATGTTGGTGGGGTGCTCGTAAGACATAAGCTTTGGAAGAACAGTTTTTTTGTAGTCTTCAAAGGACACCCCGTTAAATTCATTTGTAAGGCCGTTTTCATCTTCCGGAAGATTTGTTACGTATTCCCACTGGGCGTATTCATCTTCAAAGTTCATCTTGCGCAATTCTATGCCCATGTTTTTCTTCCTAGTAACCGATTTCTTTTAGCACGCTGTCTATTAAGCGCATGTTCTTTAATGAAAATTCTTCCGTTATGTGCGGTGAATCCCCATTCAGGATACAGGCGTTCAGCTGGTCAAGTTCTAGCGCATAGTTTTGCGGAGCGTCTATGTTCCTTACAAGAGTCTTTCCCTCTGCCGTAATTGTGTAGCTAAGATTTCCTTCCTGATTGTATTCTACAGAGCTTAATATGCTGCCCTTGCTTCCGTGGATGTACAGGCGGTCATAGCGTCCATTCGTGTTTGCGCCCAAAGCCATTCCTACGGTAAAAGATGCTCTTGCTCCGTTTGCAAAGTTTAGTCCTGCAACCGTTAAATAGTCAACGCCATTTTTAATGTCTGCACTTGCATGGATTTCTGTTACGTCTGAATCTATAAGCGACAAAATCATTGTGGTGCAGTAGCAGCCAAGGTCATACATTGCACCTCCGCCAAATTCCTTGTGAAGTCGGAAGTCTTCCTTGTAGCCTTGGGTTACAAATGCGGTGTCAATAAAGTCAACGCTTCCTATTATTCCGCTTTGCACGTCTTTTTTTAGAGATTCAACATAGGGGCTGTGGAGGTAGGCATAGGCTTCCATAAGAATTACGCCGTTCTTTTTTGCAGCATCAAACATTTTCTGAACTTCTAAGGCATTCATGGCAAGGGGTTTTTCGCAGAGAACATGTTTTTTTGCTTCAAGGGCTTTTATTACCCACTCGCAGTGGATGTGGTTGGGAAGGGGAATGTAGACAGCCTGAACATTCGGGTCTGCCAAGAGAGCATCGTAACCCACATATCCTTTTTCAAAGCCAAATTCTTTTTTGTATGAATCGACTTTTTTTTCGTCACGGCCTGCGATTGCGTAAAGTTCGCAGTTCTTTGATTTTTTCATTCCAGGAATCGTAGCCCAACGAGCAATTCCTGCTGTTCCTAATACACCCCATTTTACTCCCATGAAAATCTCCTCATATATTTTTTTGCAGATAGATCATGTCTACCAGCTGAATGCCGCATTCAAAAATTGGATGGTCGTAGTTTTCCGTAAAGAAATTTTTTACGCTGTGTGAACGCTTAAAGCCGCATTTTTCGTAGAAGGGAATGGTAAGGGGACTGTCTCCTGTTCCAACCTGAAGGACAGAATATTCTCCCTTGAATTTTTCTTCCACAAACTGAATAAGCTTTTTGCCGTAGCCTTTACCGTGGCAGTTTGGATCTGTAGCGATGTTTTTAATTTCGAGTATGCCATTACCCTCGTTTGTAACTACCACTTCGCCTTTTACCCCGTCATCAAAAAGGACGAACATCCTTCCTTCCTGCAAATATTTGTCTACCATATCCTCTTGTTCATCTGCCAAAAGAAGAAGGTCAAGGAATTCTTTTTTGTTTTCGCTTATTTCCTTTATTTCCATTTGATTATACAATAGCACACTTTGTAGCTTGTGTCTGCTAGATAAATTTTATCCGCATTGCTGTGTAGCGGGCTTCAATATCCGTAAAGCCAACCTTTTTGTAGATGGGATATCCTTCTTTTGTGGCTTTTAGGTCTATTCTTCCAAGTCCTATTTTTTTGCCGTGCTCTACCAGGTTTTGCATAAGCCTTGTGCAGATTCCCTTTCCGCGGTATTCATGTTCCGTGTACACGCTTAGCACTTCTCCGTAAAGTCCGTTCAGCAAAAGTGAATTGGCCGGCATTTCTATTATGTGCAGGTATGCAACCCCAACAATTTTTTCCTTGTCGCGAGCGGTAAAAACTATAAGCTCCGAACCAAGCTTTCTTTTAAAATAGTCGGGCAGCTGTTTTTCCATACCGTTTTTTTCTTCTTGGCTTACGGAACCAAAATCATCTTTCATGTATGCAATTCTAAGGCGAACCAGTTCATTTATGTCTTTGCTTGTTGCCGTGTCAAATATAAGTTCCATTTTTTTCTCCTGCTGTAAAAAGGATAGCACAGGAAAGAGGTAAATAAAAGCAAGATTTTTGCAATATTTAATAACAATTATTCATGGGGGTAAAATATTGTTATTAAATTTAGGGAATTTTTGCGGTTTTTTTATCTTTCGGTAAAGAAAAGGGATTTTATGTAGTCACTTTCGGCAGGAACGGAAGATTTGTAGTTTCCCATATCCTTCTTTTGCAGAGTTATGGAATTTTTATTGCAGGCAAAATCCATTAGTTTTATGAGATAGGCAAGGGGAAATTCTTTCCACCATGATTTTTTGTAGCCGAGCAGTCCGTAAGTCCAGAGAGTCTTTTTGTATGCTTCTATTACATCTTTAATAAGCGTTTCTGCATTAAAGTCCAGCTGCTTTGTTTCTGTTAGAGCTGCATTTGCCGTGTTGTCTGCGTAAGTTTTGATTGTTATGGAGATGCTGTTTTTTCTTTGCCTTATTTGCCATTCGTCAAGTTCCGGTTCGCTCCAGCCAAACAGATTCGAATTGTCGTCATTTTCCAAAACACCGTATTCTGTTAGCAGAGTTTTTAGAAGGGAAGATGGAAAGTCTCCGTCTGCTGCGCTATAGTCAAAGCAAAATTCTGTTTTTCCGTCGTTTATACAGCCACAAATCCACCCAGCCTCTATGCTGTTGATAGAGAACGTGGGGTTGCTTGTATCTTTGGAAGGCTTTTCCAATTTTTAATCTCCTTTTTTTGCAATTATACTAAAAGCAAGGTCTTTTGCAAGGGCACAAAAAAGTAAAAATATTTGCTGTGTTCTCGTGTATTGTACTTGTAGCCATGTGAATTCTGAAATATAATGGAAGATATTTAGTGACTAAAGTGTAAGGAGATTAATATGAGCAAGTATGCAGGTACACAGACAGAAAAAAATTTGCTGGCGGCGTTTGCAGGTGAATCACAGGCACGCAACAAGTATATTTATTTTTCTCAGGTAGCACAAAAAGACGGCCTTGAAAAAATTGCCAAGATTTTTGAAAAGACAGCCGGTAACGAAGAGCAGCACGCAAAGATGTGGCTTACGGAACTTAGCGGAATTAACGATACAACCACAAACCTAAAGACTGCCGCAGACGGAGAAAACTTTGAGTGGACAGACATGTACGAAGGTTTTGCAAAGACTGCAGAAGAAGAAGGCTTTAAGGAACTTGCCGCAAAATTCCGCGCAGTTGCAAAAATAGAAAAGCGTCACGAAGAGCGCTACCGTTCCCTCTTAAAAGATGAGGACACCTCCGCCCAGCTTAAGAACAGCACCGTTAAAGTTTGGGAATGCCTTAAGTGCGGACACATTGCTGTTGGACCAAATGCACCCGAATACTGCCCAACTTGCGGTGAATACAATCAGTATTTTGAAGTTCGCGAAGACAATTACGATTTGATTATGACTTGGGGCCGCTAAAAGCCTTAAAGAATAACCCCCGGGAAAATCTTCTTTGGGGTGAATGGCGGTAAGGAATAAGAGTTCCCTACCGCTTTTTTTTATGCATGACTTTCACTGCAAAAAGGCCGATGACATGAAGAACAAGATTCTGGCTGAAAGGGTCAGGTACCTCAAGGAAAGCGACAAGGGGGTAAAGCAAATGTGCAGGATAATGGAAGAATTCGCAAAAGAGGAAAGAGAACTATTGAAATGGCGGTAAAACTTCTAGAAAGCGGGAAAATGACAGAAGAAGAAATAGCTGAAATATTTAAACTCTCTGCAAAACAGATGAAAGCAATCAAGGAAAGAGTCGCAGTGTTGGCATAACATCCCGTTTGCTTTCCGTTAATGTATTCGTCGTGTAATGTTCTTTGACAGGAGACGGTAGGCTCAAGAAACCAATAGAGACATAGTAGCCCCCAACAAATGCCGATTTGTACCACTACGCCGGGAACTGCCTGGTACGCTATATAGCCCCAGGTGTAGATATTAATCTTTTTCCAAAAGACCACAATATCTATAAATACGCTAAAAAAGTTAAAAAAACCTTAAATGACAAAACCTTTATTATAGGAGGACATGGAAATGCATACATAATTGAAGATGATACAGCAACTTCAATTTCTGCAAAAAAGCTTGCAGAATTAATTAAAAACGATAAAAACTACTCAGAAGGAATGACAATTAAGTTGCTCTCTTGTAGTACTGGAAAGAGGAATGATGGTTTTGCACAAAATCTGGCGGATGAAATGGGGGAAGGAACAAAAGTTATCGCTCCTTCAAAAACAATATGGATAAATTCCGATGGTTCATTGGAGGTTTGCGATTTGGAGGAAAAACAAAATGGAGACGGTAATAGAATTACTGTCAAAAATCAAGGCGAATGGAAAACTTTTACTGGAAGAAAAAAATGAAAATAATATTCTTAGTATGCTTAACAATCACTATGATAGGATGCTTATATATTTGTGCATCGAGGCAAGGTAACGAGATGATTGCAATGAACAGTGCATATAATCTTACAGAATCAGAATTAAATGATTGTATAATTCAAAGTCATACTGGAGATGGAGAAGCTTCATTACGTGTCGCCAAGTATTACAATATGTATCTTTGTGAAATAGAAAAAGCGTTGGTCTATTATAAGGAAGGTGCTGATAATGGCAACTCGGCATGCCAATATCATTATGCTTTTTATTTATTGGAATTATATGAAAACAGTTACAAAGAAGAAGCTGTTTATTATCTAAAACAAGCTGCTTCTAATGGTGAAAAACATGCTATAGAAATATTAAGCGAATTAGGAGAAACCTTTTAACCGTACAAATTTACTGGAAAAGAGATGGACGAAAAACGGTCGATAGCTTGCGTTTCGCCGTGGGTTTGTATTATTATGGAGCCAGATACCTGGATCCAAAGTATTCTATGTGGATTTCCACAGACCCGGCTCTGGGCGAGTACATCCCCAAGACCCCAATAAACGAGGAGGCAAGACGGTATAACCAGAATTTACCCGGAATGGGACGTGTGTTTAATCACATCTATGCCTATTTGTACCACTACGCCGGCAACTGCCCGGTACGCTATATAGACCCGGATGGGAAAACTACAAGAATTACAATAACAAATCAAAAAGTTAAAGACTTGCCTGAATCTTTTAGAAAGCAATATGGATTAATGGGGTCTGGAGAAATGAGGATAGTTGGTCCTAGGGGGAAGGTGGGAGAAACTGTTGTTGATACGTATCTTATGTCTGTCACAGATGATAAAACAAACATGACAACTTATTATGAAGTTTCTAGAAACGCTCCATGTCTTGGAGATGAAGACAGGTTAGCTTTTAATCCAAAAGAATTTACTGAAAAGTTTTATGGTAGATTGTTGGATTTGGGAGATGGATTAGGAGATAAAATTGAATT
>JAGACC010000146.1 GCA_017614295.1 Treponema sp. | reverse complement strand
GATCTCTACGTTATAAGCTGCTTTGTTGCCCTTGCCCAGGAGTCCTTGTACCGCCTGAATCTTGCTTCCATCTTTGACCTTCCAATGCAGCTCTTTAAGTACATAGGCTGGGGCTTCTTTGTGGTATGCGTCTTCCTTGCCCTGGTAAGCTTCTTTGACTACATGAAGAACTTTGGCAAGGTCTTGCACGATGCCGCAAAATAAAATTGATTTCTCTTAACCAATAAAGGCTACTGTTCACATCACGCTAATTCTGCTATAATTGCGCATATAAAATTCCAAAGAGGTGAATTATGGCAGTTGATTACAAGAAAGCAGGTGTTGACGTAAACGAAGGCTACCGTGCAATTGACCGTTACAAGAAGGAAAGCGCCCGTGCAAAGGTACCGGGACTTCTTACAGATTTAGGCGCATTCAACGGAATGTTTGCTCTTCCCAAGGGCTTAAAGAATCCCGTTGTTGTTAGCGGAACTGACGGCGTTGGCACAAAACTGGACATAGCCTTTCAGCTAAAAAAATACGACACTGTAGGAATTGACTGCGTTGCCATGAGCGTAAACGACATACTCTGCTCTGGCGTTCAGACATCATTCTTCCTTGACTATATTGCTTGCGGCAAATTGGATGCAAAGATTGCAGGTGAACTTGTAAAGGGTGTAACAGACGGCTGCGTAGAGTCCGGATGTGCCCTTCTTGGCGGAGAGACTGCGGAAATGCCCGGTTTCTACGATGACGGCAAGTACGACCTTGCAGGATTTGGCGTTGGCTTTGCGGACAAGAGCAAAATCATTTCCGGTGCAAAGATAAAGGAAGGAGACGTTCTTATTGGTCTTTCTTCTACCGGTGCACATTCAAACGGTTTTTCGCTAATCAGAAAGCTTGTAAAGAATTTTAATGCCCCTTATGCTCCTGCAGGAAAGGCTGGCAAAAAGACTATCGGCGAGGTTCTTCTGACACCTACCCGCATTTACGTAAAGCCAGTAATGGAAGCCCTTAAGAAATTCCCTGGTTCAGTACACGGAATGGTTCACGTAACAGGCGGCGGCTTCTACGAAAACCTTCCTCGCATGTACCCCCACGCAAAAGAGGGTAAAAAGCAGCTTTGCTCTGTAATAAAGAATGGCAGCTGGGAAGTTCCGGAAATCTTTGATGAACTTGTTCGTCTTGGTGCAGACAAAAAGAACATGTATTCCACATTCAACATGGGAATTGGATTTGTCCTTGCAGTAAGCAAAAAAGAAGCGGATTCAATGCTTGCTTTCTTTAACAAGACTGCAAAGAAATACCACAAGGCTGGAATCCCGGACATGAAGGCTTACAAGATTGGCTATGTTGGCCATACAGACAAGGTCATAAAGGGAGAATTCAAGGGCAACAAAGAAATGACCCGCTTTGAAGACTAATACAATTGTAAGTGTCTGCTGACTGCGGCGGCTTTTAAGCAAGTGTAGAACCTTTGCTTTTAGCTTCCGCATAAGTTTTGACTTGCACAAAAAAAGCCACCCTTGCTTTAGGTGCGTCTTGCATCTTAGCAAAGGTGGCTTTTGTTTTTCTTAGCCTATCTGATTAGTAGCCCATGTCTGGAGCAGGAGCTGCTGGTGGTGCTGGAGGCTCAGGAATGTCTGTAATTGCACATTCTGTAGTAAGGAGCATGCCTGCAACAGAAGCGGCGTTCTGCAATGCACAGCGGGTAACCTTTGCCGGGTCAATAATACCAGCGTCCATCATGTTAACCCATTCGTCCTTAGCTGCATTGTAGCCAACACCAGCCTTTTCGTTCTTAGCTTTGTCTGCAATAACGGCACCGTCTACGCCTGCATTTTCTGCAATCTGGCGGATTGGTTCTTCAAGTGCGCGCTTAACAATCTTAAAGCCAACCTTTTCGTCTTCTGTAAGGTTTGCCTTTGATTCGTCAAGAGACTTGCTTGCTTCGATGAGGGCAATTCCACCACCGCATACGATACCTTCTTCAAGAGCGGCACGTGTAGCAGCAAGAGTGTCTTCTACGCGGAATTTCTTTTCCTTCATCTCTGTTTCTGTGATTGCACCAATGCTGATTACTGCAACTCCACCAGAAAGCTTTGCAAGGCGTTCCTTGAGCTTTTCCTTGTCGTAGTCGGAAGTAGACTTTTCGATCTGCTTCTTGATTTCTGCAACGCGGTCAGCGATAACTTTCTTGTCGCCAGAACCGTCAACGATTGTTGTGTTGTCCTTGTCAATCTTAACGGATTTTGCTGTACCAAGGTCTGTAAGCTCAACAGAGTCAAGCTTGAGTCCCATTTCCTTGGTGATAACCTTTCCGCCGGTAAGGATAGCGATGTCCTGGAGCATTTCCTTGCGCCTGTCGCCAAAGCCTGGAGCCTTTACAGCGCAGCACTTGATTGTTCCGCGGAGGGAGTTTACAACGAGTGTTGTAAGGGCTTCACCGTCTACGTCTTCTGCGATGATAAGGAGTGAGCGGCCAGAATTTGCAACTTTTTCAAGAATTGGGAGCAAATCCTTCATTGTGGAAATCTTTTCGTCGTGGATAAGGATGTATGGGTTTTCGAAAGTACATTCCATGCGCTCGCGGTCGTTTACAAAGTAAGCGTTTACGTAGCCGCGGTCAAACTGCATACCTTCAACAGTCTTAACGGTTGTGTCCATGTTCTTGGACTCTTCAACTGTAATAACACCGTCTTTGCCAACCTTTTCGATGGCTTCTGCAAGGATTTTACCAATTTCCGGGTCGTTGTTTGCAGAAATTGTTGCAACGTGGGTAATATCGTCGTTGCCCTTTACTGCACGGCTGGACTTCTTTACGGCTTCAACTGCGATTGCTGTTGCCTTGTCTATACCGCGCTTAATTTCTATAGGCGTCATACCGGCAGAAACAGCCTTAAGGCCTTCGCGTACGATTGCATAGGCAAGAACTGTAGCTGTTGTTGTACCGTCACCTGCAACGTCATTTGTCTTTGAAGCAACTTCGCGAACCAGCTGGGCTCCCATGTTCTCGAATGGGTCCTTAAGTTCAACTTCTTTTGCAACGCTTACACCGTCCTTTGTGATTGTAGGTGCGCCGTATTTTTTGTCGAGCATAACAAGGCGGCCGCAGGGACCGAGCGTAACTTTTACAGCCTGGGCAATCTGTTCAACCCCGCTCAACATCTTCTTGCGGGCTTCTTCATTGTAAATCAATTGTTTAGCCATTTTCTTACAACTCCTATAATTAAAGCGCCATTTCCGCTATGGGAAGGCGTAATTTCATATATTTACTATATAAAATACAAAAAAAAGCGGTCTCTCGGCAAGTCTTTTGTGAATTTTTTCTCTTTTTCTGGACGGTGCCTTTGTTTGCTCTACCATTTTATACTTTGGCTAATCCGACCGGACAGGCCTTTGCGTCACCGCCCTCGCTTGAAACTTCGTTGCGAAAATCGGGGTTCCGACCAACTATTAAATGTAAAAAAGTAGCGCCAAGGAGGGCGCGTCATTTGTTGCCATAAAAAACAGGTGAGTTTTCGCAGAAAACTCATGGTTAAAAATTGCAAGGAGGCAATTTTTAACCAACTGCCCCTCCACGGCGGCGTAGG
>JAGACC010000145.1 GCA_017614295.1 Treponema sp. | reverse complement strand
TGCCTGCTTTACATATTGCTTAACCAATTGCTTATTCTTATTTATCTCTGCATTGGTAACCCGACCACGACCTGCACGAGCATTCTGCTGGCGTTCTGCTTCCACTTCTTTGTCTGTCAATCTGCCAAGACCTGCTTTTTCATTTGCATCCCGCTCGGCCTCTGCCCTCATTGCTACCAATTCATCATCCGTAAACCGTCCAAAGCCGGCTGCTTCATTTGCATCGCGTTCTTTTTCCTGCTGTAAGAGAATCTCCAAGCCTTCACAGAAAATTATAAAAATATAATCCTTCTTTCCTGCATCATTAAGAATAATGCAATCCACACATATAGGTGATTCTGCCACTTCTGGTATTTTATTCAGTATTGTGTTCAAGTCATCATGAACACTATTTTCACTATACCCTATGTTTTTACCCGAATAGATAGAGTCTTTGGGAAAAAGTTTTCTCAAAATTGTTGAAGAGTCATCAAAAATACAATTAGACAGTTTTTCCAGTTCTTTTACATTACGCAGTTTAGAATTTTTGGGGATTGTTATGGAAAGACACTGCCCTTTATGCTTTTTTAATAATTTCTCAAAGTCTTCCAATGAATTAAACTCATAATTTTTACTCTTCTTCGCCGCCTTTTCCAATCTAGCATTAGCTTTATCTGACAAGGAGCCGTCAGCGTTACGCTCGCTAGCCTTTACTTCATATTTGAAAAAAGCAACGGTATTTGCATCGGCAAAGGAAAGTGCCATTGCAAAAAACATAGCAATCAACAAAACAAGTTTTCTTTTCATTTGAACCTTCCTATATAAATCTTACAAAATATCATTACCGGCAAAACACCGGTAAATCCAACCCTTTCACATTCAGAACAAATACCCGCCGTAGCACCAGCCTACTAGCCCCTGTTCAATTGGCTTTCCGTCGCGGTCTTTTGCATCGGCTTGAACTTCTACTTTTACCCAGTTAGAAACTATTCCGTCTATAGTTTCGCTTTTACCAAGTTCCAAGATTTTTACCTTTGTACCGGCTTGCATTATGGTAAGAACGTTTGACGAGGTTGCTTCCGAAGAACGGAGCTTTAGGTTTGCTCCTGCGGTCATTGCCTTGTTTGGAACTATGCTTACAGGAGCAGAGCGGACTATACGGAAACCAAGAATTCCAGATAACTTACACGAGTCTGATGGTTTTCTAGGATGTCCTCCCCAATCAACTTTACAAGTAATTTCGCCTCCGAATCCATCCCCACTAAGAAAACATCCTCCGCAGCAAACAGCATCCCAACACCACTCTTCCACATTTCCGCTCATATCATACAAACCAAGCTCGTTTGGAGACTTTGTTGCAACATCTTTAGGCTTAAAAGAGCTATTCATCAAATTCCATGATACGTCATCAGCTTTATTGCTTCCGCTATATTCGTACCCCTTGCTCTTAACGCCGCCCTTTGCAGCCCATTGCCATTCAGCTTCCGTAGGTAATCTCCATCCATCTGCATTCTTATCCCAGGTCCATTTTCCAGATGAATTCTTTGAGTAACAGGGAGTAAGATTATCCTTTTTACTCAGAGCATTGCAGAATTCAACGGCATCATACCAAGACACATTATGCACAGGCTTGTTCACACCTTTATAAGTAGAGGGATTTTTTCCAATGACATTTTCATAAAGCTTTTGAGTCACTTCTGTCTTTCCAATTATGAATGTACAAGACGCAGCGCTTTTATATTCTGTTTTGAATTCAAAGTCCCATTCGTCTTCTCCAACGGCATTTGTATCTCCTTTCTGAAAGACACCACCATCCACAAAAACATATCCTTCAGGAACTTTCCGCGGATTTAATGGCATGGCATCAATTTCCGCATTGGTATACCGTCCCAGTCCCGCAGCATCATTTTCCGAGCGTTCCTTTTCAACTTCCGCATTGCAAATCCTGCCAAGACCTGCCGCCTCGTTTTGACTGCGCTCATTTTCAAGCTCTTCATTGGTCAGTTTTCCAAAACCTGCCTGTTCGTTGGCTTTTCGTTCGGAATCCAATTTCCACCCTTTGCAGGAACTTACATTAAAAGAAAGTGCCAATGCAAACAAAACAAGACAAACCGTAACAACATTCCTCTTCATATCAACCGTCCTTCAACTAGTTTTGCCCTAATTCTAGCAGCCCACTCTATCATCCTATGCGAGAGTCAAAAAAAATTTGATTTTTTTCTGAAAAAACTGCTTGTCTTCCTGTAAAAATGCAGCCCAGTCCTTATATTAAAAATGATATACCCATATATTAAATCCGTCAATAAAAATAATATATGAGTATATCTAAAATGATATAGTACAAAATGAGTTTAGAGAGAACCGTCATTGACAACATAAAGCGCATCCGCAAGGAAAAAGGGATTACCCAGGAACAGCTGGCAGAGGCATGCAACACAGCCACAAGCTACATAGGCCTAATGGAAATCTACAAGAACGTTCCAAAGCTTTCGACAATCGAACGCATCGCCACAGCCCTTGGCGTGGAACCGCAGATTCTCTTTCAAAAACCAGAGCGGGATACGGAAAGCGAAAATAAAATCGAGAAGATAAAAGACGCAGTCATGTCTGCACTAGAAAAAGAACTTGTTCATTCGCTTAGGGAAGTAATTTAAGAAACTCATTTGAACGAATCATCGACATCCCCAGCCAAGAAAAAAAAATCCGCCCCAGAAGACAACATCCGGAGCGGCATACAGAGCATCATGCAAGCAGCAGCAAAACTACTTTACAAGAAATGTAGGCAAAGGCTTCCCCTGTTTTTCCCAGGCACGGTATTCTGCGGTGGCGGTAAAGAGTACGTCACCAGCGGAATTGAGTGCAGTTTCAAGGCTGTCCTGAACCACGCCAATTATAAAGCCAACTCCTACAACCTGCATTGCAGCATCGTTGGAAATTCCAAAGAGCGAACAGGCAAGGGGAATCAAAAGCAGGGAACCGCCTGCAACGCCGGATGCACCGCAAGCCCCCAAAGTGGCAAGTACACAGAGGATGAGCGCGGTTGGAATGTCTACAACAATGCCCAAAGTATGGGCCGCAGCCAGTGTCATAATTGCAATCGTAATTGCAGCACCGTCCATGTTGATTGTTGCACCAAGCGGAATAGAAACAGAATACATTTCCTTGTCCAGGCCAAGCTCTTCGCAAAGCTCCATGTTCACAGGAATGTTGGCGGCAGAACTGCGCGTAAAGAAAGCCGTAATGCCGCTCTGCTTAAGGCATCTCCACACAAGAGGATAAGGATTGCACTTTAGCGTAATGGCAACGATGAGGGGAGATACCACAAGTGCCATAAAGAGCATTGAGCCTACAAGAACTGCAAGCAGTGTTCCGTAATTCTTGAATATGCCCATGCCGTTTGAAGAAACCGTCGTAAAGACAAGCCCCATTATTCCAAAGGGAGCAAGGTTTATAATCCAGCGCACAACTTTGGAAAGAGCCTCTGCAAAATCATTTAGCAGCTGCTTTGTACCATCCCCCGCAATGGACTTTAGAGCAAGGCCAAAGATACATGCCCATACAAGAATGCCAATGTAGTTGGCACGGGCAAGGGCATCAATGGGATTTGAAACAGCATTTATAAGAAGGTTCTTTAGCACCTGTCCAATTCCTGCCGGAGCTGAATCAGCGGAAGCTTCATTTGCAAGGGCAATCGTCTGCGGAAAAATAAAGCTTGCCGCAACAGCAATCAGGGAAGCAAGCAAAGTGCTAACCATGTAAAGCACCAGGACCGTTCCAAAGCGGCGGTCAAGTTTTGTTCCACCCTTGGCAAGTGAACTTGTAACAAGGGCAAAGACCAGCACAGGGGCAACAGCCTTGAGAGCCCCAACAAAAGTGTCGCCAAAAAATACCAATCCATTCCTGAGAAGGAATGACAACTCCGAGCAGCGCACCAATGACAATGCCAATAAAAATGCGCAGGATAAGGCTTGTGCTGTTGTAACATGCAGCAAGCTTGGAAAGCATATTGTTTTTCATATTTTCATTCTAACCTATTTTATTGCATCTTGCAAATTTCCAGGAAACCTACGCCGCCATGGAGGGGCGCACGAAGTGCGTTGCCGTTGGGTGAGCTTGTCGAACCCCGGCAATGGAGCGGGAAGGGACCCGCGGAACCCCGGAACGGCGGTGGCGCATAGGGGCGGGTGTCGAGTTAGCAAAGAAGCTTTATGGTAGAACATAAAAAAGTACCGTCCAAAAAATTAACGTAAAAAAAATTAATCATAGTCAATTGAAAATTTACTTTATGAATGCTATAATTTTGCATGTTTAAAAAGTTGGCCATGGATGCGGCCAGAGGTGAATGTGAAAGCTAAGTTTTTTGTGTTAGGGGCATTTTTATTTTTTTCTTCCGCTTTTATTTTTGCGCAAAACCAGGATGAAGTTTTACGAAGGCAAAGTCTTTTTATGGCTCCTATTTACAATACCGGGGACGGCTTTGACACATACCAGCTGGCTTTTGAATTTGGCTACACATACGAGTCGCAGAATCTTTCGGCTTTGGCGGCTGGATTTTTGGGGGAAGAGGACTACCAGTTTACGGCTCAGGCTGTCTGCTGGCCATTTAAATGGAGCAGGGGCCGAATGGGGCTTGGTGCAAAATACAATTTTACATACTTTCAGGATTTGAGTATAACGAATAATTTGCTTGCAGGTTTTTGGGTGGAGACGCAGCCTGTTAGTTGGTTCTGCCTTAAGGTGAATACGGTTTCGCTTTGCAAGCTTAGGACGATTTTTGCTATTAAGGATGACAACCCGGTTCTTGTTAACAATACTTTGGGTTTTGATGTTTCCCTGCACTTCTATCCGATTTCTTGGTTTGAATTTTATACTGCAATTCAGACGCACGAACTTTTCCGCTACAATTTGCTTGGTTCGCCCGCGCTTTGTCTTGGTAGCGTTTTTCATTTGAGTTCGCTTCAGGAATTTGGGGCGGAGGCTAAGGTTAGGTATACGGATTTCTTTACGAATTCCGCGATGTATGATTCTTGCGAATTTGCATTCAGGATAAGGTGGTTCTTTTGATGACAAAGCGTAGTGTTTTATTCAAGGGACTCTTTTGCTTGCTTGCAGTTTTTGCCGTCTTTGCAGTTTTTTCTGTTACGTCTTGCGGTTATGGAGCATACCAGCTTTTCCACCACGGAGAATTTGTTGACGAAAGGGCTGATGAACTTATGGAGCTTTCTGCCGGGAAAGTTGGCGGTCAGTTTTCTTCTATATCGGGGACATATACTTTTGTTCTTTTTAGTGATCCGCACTACGGCAGCAAGCGGTCCAAGGATATTGACGAGGATGCTTTTCTTGCTTGGCTTGACGGATTGGATTCAGCAAAGAAGCCTAAGTTTTGCATTTGTCTTGGGGATATTGCGGAGCATGGTGTTAGGAGCGAGTTTGTAGAATTCCAGAGTTTTGCGGATAAGATAGAAAGCAGGGGTGTTCCTGTGATGAGCATTGTTGGTAACCACGACCTTTTTAATTCTGGCTGGAGCGACTTTACGGATATTTGTTTTCCTTATACGTCATTCTACCACTTTAAGACGGCGGGATTCAGTTATTATGCGCTGGATACTGGTAGCGGTTCGCTTGGTCCAAAACAGATGAAGATTTTAAAGAAGGCTATGGAGAGGGACAGGCTTCCCAAAATTGTATTCATGCACTACCCTCTTTACGGAAGCAGCACTTACAATCTTAGCTACTATTCTTTGCAGAATGAAGAGGAATCTACAAGGCTTATCACCCTGTTTGAAAAAGAGGATGTTACTGACGTTTATGCGGGGCATGTTCACCACCACCAGAAGAAGAACATTGGCAGCTACACGGAAGTGGATCTTGACACTTTGTATAATAATGAATGGCTTTTTGTTACTGTAAACGAAGCAAAGGGCACTACTAAAACGGAAACCATAAGGAATTAGATTCTTGTAAAACGACAGGGCATTTAAAACTCTTTGCTGACGGTCGCATCCGTGCTCCCTTTTCACCTGCGGTGCGCTCGCTCCGCTGACCCGTTTTTTTTTTCCAAGAAAAATCTGTTAGTAAAAAAAAGACCCTCTTATTGCTAAGAGGGTTCAGCCAACTACCCGACTTGAACGGGTCACCTGCTCTTTACGAGGGAGCTGCTCTACCGGATGAGCTAAGTTGGCAAATAGTGGTATAACTCTAGCAGAATAATGGCTTTTGGTCAAGGGACTGTTATTTTTCCGTTTACGGCAGTCAGTAAATAGCACAACGCATTATTCTGGACCATTAATCAAAACATGAACGCACAACGCGAAAACCAAAATGCCCTCCAAAAGTTCTGCCATAGCAATTATTAGCATCACACGTATAGGAAGGGACTGCGGAATTGCAGTAATGCACTGTACATTGGGAATCAAAATGATACCAAGAACCGCCTCGCAGGATGCGTTCCGACCCAGAAGACGGTCCAGACGCAGGAGTTGACGTGTCAATCGTCCCATACCAATCCCAGCACCATTCATAAACATTTCCGCTCATGTCGTAAAGCCCTAGTGCATTCGGGAGTTTTTGTTTTACAGGATGAGTTCCGTAATTAGAATCATCTTCCCCTACATCATACGCATTTCCATCGTACCATGCAACATTTTCTATCGCATCGCTTCCACTGTACTTTGTCTGCCCAACATTGCTTGTATTTCCACCCCGGGCAAGGTATTCCCATTCGGCCTCGGTTGGCAAGCGGTAGCCGTTTGCTGAAAAATTGCATTCTACTGCATTCCAAGAATAAGACGGAGTTCCCCAATCGTCTGGATTTGTGATTCCGTCTATTGCGTAGCAAGGTGTAAGACCTTCTGCAAGACTGCGTTTGTTGCAGTAAACAATCGCATTGTACCAAGTTACATTGTCAACAGGATGGTTTTCTCTTCCGAGAGAACTTGATAACCGGCTCGGATTATTTCCCATTACATGCAAGTATTCATCCTGCGTTACCTCATGGTCACAAGCCCACCTTGCCCAAATGCCCACGGTACGTCCGGAAATGAATACACGAGAGCCTGTTATTCCTTCTATACTTGAAGTTGCACTGACAGTAACTCCGTTTTCAACAGATGCGCTGACATCCCCCCCACAGCTTGTGACAACAAAGATACATGTTAGAGCAAGGGTGGCTGTAAAAACAAACAAGAGTTTTTTCATTTTTCATTTCTCCGTGTTATTGATTAAAAAACAAAAGTCCCAGAATCTTCCTCAAAAGAAAAACTCCGGGACTAACTCCAGGTATACAAAAATCTTCTTATGCTCATAGCTCTGTCTCCGTAATTTAATTATCGCACACTTTTAAGGAAAAAACAAGACTTCGAGGAAAAAAGAGAGAATTGTTTCAATTTTGAGTTTTTGGCAAGAAATATATCTGCTTTTTAGGATTACCGGATCAAGTCCGGTAATGACAGGTATGCGCAAAAGTTTAAAATTGACCGAACATGTTCTTGCTGATTTTTGAAGAACCTACGCGGGGAACTTCGCTGCAACCTACGCGGGATTGGAGGGGCG
>JAGACC010000144.1 GCA_017614295.1 Treponema sp. | reverse complement strand
GCAATACTGGGTGTTTCTCTGGTAACGGCACAGGCTGCGGCAAAGGCACTGAACATTCCTCTCTACCGCTACATAGGAGGAGCAAACGCCCACGTTCTTCCTGTCCCGATGATGAACATCATAAACGGAGGCGCACACTCAGACGCTCCCATCGCATTCCAGGAATTTATGATCCGGCCGGTTGGGGCAAAGTCAGAAAAAGAAGCTGTCCGCATGGGGGCAGAAGTTTTCCACGCTCTTGCAAAGCTTTTAAAAGGCCGCGGACTTTCAACTGCTGTTGGTGACGAAGGAGGCTTTGCACCAAAGTTCAACGGAATAGATGATGCCTTGGATTCAATCGTTCAGGCAATAAAAGACGCTGGCTACAAACCCGGTGATGACGTAAAAATAGCAATGGACTGTGCCGCATCCGAATTCTCCGTGGAAAAAGACGGAAAGTTCTTCTACAATTACAAGCAGCTTTCCAACGGCAGCCCAAAAGACCCCAACGGAAAAGAGCTTTCAGACGATGAGCAGATTGCATATCTTGAAGAGCTTATAACAAAATATCCAATAGACTCAATAGAAGACGGCCTTGATGAAAACGACTGGGAAGGCTGGAAAAAGCTTACCGCAAAAATCGGGAACCGCTGCCAGCTTGTAGGCGATGACCTCTTTGTAACAAACGTAAAATTCCTGGAAAAAGGAATAAATATGGGGGCGGGTAACGCAATCCTAATCAAGGTGAACCAGATTGGCTCCCTTACAGAAACCCTTGAAGCTATAGAAATGGCCCACCGCCACGGCTACACAACCGTAACAAGCCACCGCTCAGGCGAGACAGAAGATACCACAATCGCAGACATAGCGGTTGCCACAAACTCAGGTCAGATTAAGACAGGTTCCATGAGCCGCACAGACAGAATGGCAAAATATAACCAACTGCTTCGCATAGAAGAAGAACTTGGAGACTGCGCAGTTTACGGATATAAAAAGCTCCGTTAATGCATCTTTTACTCATCCTCCTGTTCCAAAAAGGGGCAGGGGGATTTTTATGCTAAGCGCTACCTTGCGTTCTTATACCAAAGCTCTGTAAGTTCCTTTGCCGCCTTTTCCGGGTCTGCTGCAGATGTTACCGCAGAAACAACAAAGAAGCCGCCAATGCCTGTCTTTGCAAGCAGGGGAATGTCCACCGCCTTTACGCCACCACCAACTACAACCGGAATCGGGCTTACCTTTGCAAGACGTTCAATCTCATCAAAATCCCTTGTAATAATTTTTCCGCTGCTGTCTTTTCCGCAGTCAGGTTTTGTCTGCGTAGGGTGGAGTGGGCCTGCTCCAAAATAGTCAATGCAGGAAGTGTCCGCATGCTCAACATAAGAAAGAAGCTCCTCCGTCTGTGCAGAAAGCCCCACAATTGAATCTTCCCCAAGATACTTTCGGCAAAGTTCAACCGGAATGTCCGACTGCCCAACGTGAATACCGTCAACCTTAATTCCTTCTTCCCTGGCCGCAAGAACAACGTCAAGCCTGTCATCAACAACAAGCGAGCATTTTTCGGAAAGACCAAGCTCCCTGATTGCGTCTGCTGCATCCCGCGTAAGAGAAATCATCTCCCTTGCAGAAGCAACCTTAGACCTTATCTGAACAATCGTAAATCCGCTTCTTACCGCTGCGCTAACTATATCCTTAACCGGCCTACCGTTAGTGTTCTCTGGTCCAATAACAAGGTAAGCAGAAATATCCAAAGTCTTTCTATTGTACATTCTTTCCTCCAAGAATTGCGTCCACCTTTTCCGTCTTTGAATGCATCATGTCCGTAAAGCCAGGCCTAATGTCTGCCTTAAGAACAACTTCCGTCCTTATTCCCTGCTCAACAAGAACATTTGTTGCATCCTTTACAACTTTCATAACCTGGTCCCATTCGCCTTCAATTTCCGTGAACATGGAATTGGTTCTGTTTGGAAGCCCGGAGTCGCGTATAACCTTTATAACCTGCGAAACAAGAGGAGCCATCTCTTCTCCCGTACCGCATGGAGCTATTGCAAGAGCAATAAGTGTGTTCATTCCTTACCTCCAAGAATATCAAGCTTTAACGGATTGTTTGCAACGTCATCCGCTGTGGCATTGTAAAGGGAATCAATAAATTCTGTGCGGAAGGAAGCCGGTCCCCTGCATTTTGAATGTGCCGCCTTACCCGCAAATTTGTAGATGCAAGAACCTGTTACTGCAGCGGTCAAGGGGTCTGCAACGCAAGCATATATTGCCATAACTCCGCCAAGGGAACATCCCGCTCCGGTAATCATAGGCATAAAAGAAGAGCCTCCGCTTATCAAAAGAGAAGTTTCTCCGTCGGTAACAAAATCATCCGGCCCGGAAACAGCAACTGCTCCACCAGTGTGCCTTGCAAGTGCCATTGCATCTTCCTTAGCCTGCAAAACAGAATCCGTTGAATCAACTCCGCGAACCAATGCCTTCTTTCCAGACCCGATTCCCCAAAGAGAAGCAAGCGCAATAATTTCAGAAGCGTTACCCCTTATTACACCGGGAGCCTTGTCGCTAAAGTTTCTTAAAAGTTCCCTGCGCAAAGAGCCAATCCCAATTCCTACAGGATCAAGAACCCAAGGCCTTTTTAGCTCTGCAAGACGTCGTGTTGTCCTGGGAAGACTCTCCGCATAAACCGGGAGCAGAGTTCCCATGTTAATGTAAAAAGACTTTCCTGCCTCTGCCATAGCCTCTCCCTCATCAGGAAGGTAAACCATAGCCGCCGAACCTCCAACCGCAAGCTGTGCGTTTGCAACAAGTTCAATCGTTACGGAATTTGTAATAGAAGCCGCCATCGGGTTTTGAGCCCTAACATCTTCAACCGCCTTTGCAACCTTTTTCCTAATCTCTTCAACAGACTGCATACGGCTCTCCTTTAAGATAAAAATTTAAAATAAAAAATGCCTGCGCAGAAAGCAGGCATAAAGGTCTATTAAAGGCATTTATTTTGCTCCCTACGCGGGGACGTATTCAACCCAATTTACAACCGTAAGGTTCAATACGCGCATCCGATCAGGTTCCAAGGGTCAGCTTCCGCTTTCTCAACCTTCCCTTGCAAAAAATGCAACACAAGGTTCCCCTGCAAATCCAAAATGACTATACATCAAAAAAAATAATTTGTCCAGTCAGCCTTTGAAAATATACTACTTAAGAAAATTTTCGCACAAATCGTGAAGATTCAATTTTCCGTTTACAATAGCATCATTAAAAACATTCTTTACTTCATACTTCTTTTGGGAATCATAATATCCATCCAATAATTCCATAAT
>JAGACC010000143.1 GCA_017614295.1 Treponema sp. | reverse complement strand
ATTGCTATTTTGACTGAGGTTTGGGCTGTCTGCGGAGTTTCTGCTAAGATTAGTAGATACCGAAACAAGTTCGGTATGACGGTTTGAGGTTGCGCTGTTTTGCTAAGCTGCATCTATTGCGTCAGCTACGAATGTACTTTTTGGAATCAGTATTGTTTTTTTTGCGAAAACAGATTGCCGGATCAAGTCCGACAATGACATGGATGGCGGAGATAATGCAGGTCTCCACAACAATACAATGCTCACCAGAACCAATGCCGGTATCCCCTAAGCAAAAAACACCTAGCCCCGATTGGAAGGGCGCGGGACGCGTTGCCGTTAGGCAATGGAGGCGGAAGCCGGAACCCTGGAAAGCGGGATAAAATGCCAAGGTCTGACCGGAACGGAGTGGAGGGCACAGTTTAACCAAAAAAGCGGCTCCAAAAGACAAAAAAAATACCGCCACCAAATTGGCAGCGGCATATTGCTTGGGCTTAAGAGTTGGAATCTTTACCCTGGTGCTTTAGTAAGAATCGCTCTGCTGCTGTTCAACAGGAACGGTTGTTTCGCCCTGAAGAGCGCCGATGTTTTCGTCCGAAAGGAATTCCGTAAGAATTGTTGCCTGGGCTTTTGTAAAGTAGTAGGACTGGTCAATGGTTTCTTTGAATCCGCCTTCTTTTTTCTGGTCAACAGCAAGGTTTTCCGCTTTCTTTACGTAGATGCAGAAGTATGGGTTTCCGTCCATAAAGTTGTAGCCAAAGTAAATCTTGGGTTTGCAGTAATAGGTCATGGAAGCTTCTATGTTGCCAAAGTCTTCGTAGCCACCTACAAATCCGTATGCCTGACGGCTCTTGCTGTCTTTGCGGTTAAGCTTTTTTTCGTCAAAGTCTTTTTTGTAGCGTTCAAATGCGCTTATGAGTGCGTTGCGTTCTGCCTGTGCAAACTGAACTGCGTATGCGCATGAATCGTAGTAGCATTCAAATCCGGCTATGTCCGTTCCTTCGCGGTAGATGAGGCTTGCCTTGCGGGTACCGAATCCACCCAGTGTTGGCTTTGCGTAAAGGGTAAAGTTGTCAATTTTTGTGTATTTGTTCAGGTTAAAGAGCTTTTGTCCAAATGAGCGGTTGCTTCCGTTTAGTTTTTCCGGGCTGTAGTGGTCACCGTCCAGTTTTTTCTGAGTCGGGTTTACGGAAATTTGTGTTACCTGCTCTTCTTCTGTGTCGTAAGCGTCAGCGGCTACTCCCTTTGAGCTTGCGCAGGAAATAAGTGTTGCGGCCAATGTGCATGCAGCTGCCGCTAAAAAAATCGAATGCTTCATTTTTTTTATTCTCCATTTCTGGGGCTTGGATTTTGCCCTCAAATTTGCGGTTATTTTCTATATTATAGAAACGATTTTGTTTTGTAAAGGTTACGCCTTTTGAACTTAGAACTTGCTTTCTTATTTTTTGAATGAAGTCTTTTCTGCTCTACCATTCTACCTTTTGGCTAATTCGACTGGACATGTCCCTGCGCCACCCGCTTTCCAGTGCTACGAAGAACACTTTGTAAAACAAATAGCGCCAAGGACGGCGCGTTATTTCTTTGCGTTTATAGCTGGTGAGTTTTCTAACAGAAAACTCAGGGTTAAAAATTGCATGGAGGCAATTTTTAACACCCACCCTTCCAATCGGGCGTAGCTTTCTCTGGACATCTGGCAAAGATTCGTGTATACTTAACTAACGAGTGTTAGGCGTCTTATGGAAAAGAAACTCTCTAAGGAATCAATAATCATGGCCATGCTCAATGCCTCTTTTACCTATTCAGCAGGGGCAGCGAGCCTTTCAGACATAGCGGACTCCCTTGGCGTAAAAAAGGCTTCTTTGTACAACCATTTTAGCGGAAGGGACGACATCGTAGCAAAGACAACGGAATTCTGCGCAGACTATATGAGGGCTGTTTCTTTTATTCCCAACAACATAAAGGAAATTGTTCAGAAGTATCCGGCTGCGGTTGCCTTTAAGGGAATTGCCAAGAGCTTCTTTAAGATGCACACCCAGGAGCCCCTTTTCCAAGTTTACACATTTGTTCACAGCCAAAAATTCTTTTCCGCAAAAAGCGCCGCTGTTGCAAGTGAATCATCCCTTAAGCTTTCCACTCAGGTTTGCCAAATCTTGGAACTACTTTGCGAAGCAAAAAAAATAGCCCCCCTCCCAAAAAGCGAAGTCTTGGACCTGGGAAAAAGGTTTTCTTCCGGCATCCAGAATTTGCTCTGCGACTACCTTGTTGAGCGCAAAATCCTGGTCATGCAAAACCCGGCATCCGGTCAGGGAGAGCTCTTCGCACTACCAGAAAACTCCACCGTACTAAAAGACCTGGACACCCAAACCAGCTCCTTCTTCTCCAGAATCGAATAACACTAAAAATGTTGGGGAAAAGTAGATCGGCATGTCGCTTCATTTGCATTCTCAATTTTTGGATAAAATAGAAAGTGAAAGTATACCTGTTAAATCTTTTTGTAATAAGCTGGGGTTTTTTGGGGCTAGCCCCTAAAACGTGCCGGGAAAGGAAGGGGTTTAAGGGGAGGGAAAACCCTCGCTCGCTTGAAGTTTCACTGCGCAATCGTAGTAGGGGGTTGTCCCTCCCCTTAGTTCGGGGGGGGGCAGGGGAACTCCCCTGTGGATTGGCATGCTATTATTGATAGAAACGCACTTTTTGGTTATACTAGCCCCATGGCAAAACAAATGATTATGGGAAACCAGGCCATTGCGCTTGGAGCCCTTAAGGCTGGAGTGAATCTTGTAGCCGGTTACCCAGGCACACCATCCAGCGAGATTATTGAATTTATTTCCAAGTATAAGAGCAAGACCGGAACCTACGTTGAATGGTCAGTAAACGAAAAAGCCGCCGCAGAAGTAGCAGCTGGAGCAAGCTATGCAGGAAGCCGCACCCTTATCACAATGAAGCAGGTGGGACTCAATGTTGCAAGCGATCCGGTTATGTGCCTTAGCTATGTTGGCGTAAAGGGCGGAATGGTAATCGTAAGCGCAGACGACCCGGGTCCAATTTCCAGCCAGACAGAACAGGATACTCGCAACTTTGCCCAGTACTCCAAATTGCCTTGCTTTGACCCATCCACACCGCTGGAAGCATACGAGATGATACAGGAAGCATTTGAACTTTCCGAAAAATATTGCACACCCGTACTGCTCCGTCCTACCACAAGAGTTGACCACGCCTACGAAAGCATGGAATTCCCGGAGCTGGAACCTTGCCGTAAGCCCGGACAGTTTGAAAAAGATTCCAAGCGTTGGGTAATTTTCCCCCGCGCATCCTACCTTAACCACAAGCGTATTTTTGAGCGCAACGAAAAAACACTGCCAGCCCAATTCTCAAAGAGCAAGTGGAATTTTATAAGCAATAATTTAAAAGCTTTAGGTGGGGAAAGCCTTCCCCTCGGCCGCACTTCGTTGCGTCCTACCCCTTCTAGCGGGGGAGACCCCCGCAACGCCCCCCTGGCTTTTGCCGCCGGAGGAATATCCTACTGCTACCTAATGGAAGCTCTTGGCATACTAGGAATAAAAGACATACCTGTTCTAAAAATTGGAACACCCTATCCCTTCCCCAAAGAACTTGCCAAGGAATTTTTGGATGCTAACGGACAGGTCCTTGTCTTTGAAGAGCTTGATCCCGTAATAGAAGAAAACCTTATAAAAATTGCAGGCTCTGAAAAAGTAAATTGCCAGATCCGCGGAAAACTAGACGGCACTGTTCCAGAAGCAGGAGAACTCAGCGTAGAAATTATAAAGAAGATTCTTGAGAAAGAGATCCTGAAACAAGTTCAGGATGACACTTCTCTATCTCATGCTGACGCCTCATCTCCTGCTCCAGAACATCCAGTACGTCCACCGGTACTTTGCGCAGGCTGCCCCCACCGAGCTGCTTTTTACGCTGTAAAACAGGCAATGAAGGGCAAGAAAACCGTTTACTGCGGAGACATAGGCTGCTACACATTGGGTAACGCAATGCCTTTAGACATGACGGACACCTGCTTGTGCATGGGCGCAGACATAACAATGGCTCAGGGCTTCTACCACAACGAACCGGACCGCTTCTGCTTTAGCTTTATAGGAGATTCAACTTTCTTTGCAAGCGGAATTACTGGCGTTGTTAATGCGGTTTACAATCAGAGCCACCAGACAATCTGCATACTGGACAATTCAACCACTGCAATGACAGGACACCAGCCCCATCCCGGAACAGGTCTTACCATGATGGGAGAGATCGTAGAAAAAATCAGCATAGAAAAGATTTTAAATGCTGTTGGAGTTTCTCCTGTAATAACCGTAAACCCATTTGACCAAAAGGCAGCTGTAGAAGCAGTCCAAAAGGCAAGTGAGGCCAAAGGTGTAAGCGCAATAATCTTTAAGGCACCCTGCATAGCAATTGCTCAGAAGGTTGGTTGGGAAAAGCCGCATGCTCTTAGCGTAGATGCAAACAAGTGCATCGGCTGCCGCAAGTGTATAAACGAACTTGGTTGCCCAGCCCTTAGCGTAAGCACGGAATGCAATGCTAAAGGAAAGCAGTTGGTTTGCATAGACAAGTCGCTTTGCACGGGCTGCGGATTGTGTTCACAGGTGTGTCCTCTTGGAGCAATAAACTAGCGGAGATTTTTATGGCAAAAAATATAATTATTTGCGGAGTTGGTGGACAGGGTACGGTTCTTGCAGCCAAGGTACTTTCACAAGCAGCCATTTCTAACGGAGAAAGGGTTCTTTCTGCAGAGACAATTGGTATGGCTCAGAGGGGAGGTTCCGTTGTAAGCCACGTCCGCATTGGAGAAGACGCATATTCACCGCTTGTACCGCAGGGGCAGGCAGATGTGCTTATTGCATTTGAAGCAGCGGAGGCTGTACGCAACATTGCTTTTCTAAAACAGGGCGGTTCTGTAATCGTAAACAAAAAGGTTGTTCAGCCGGTAACAGCAAGCCTTAGCGGAAAAGTCTTTTCGGAAGAAGAGATGATTTCTTATCTTGAAAAGTCAGCGGGCAAGGTAATTGCAGTAGATACAGACCAGGCATGCCGCCAACTTGGAAGCAGCAAAGTCGTAAACATGGTGCTTCTTGGTGCCGCAAGCAAGAGCGGACTTATTTCCAAAGACGAACTAAAATCTGCGCTAAAACTTTTGGTAAAGCCGGAATTCTACGAACTTAACGTAAAGGCCATAGATTATATAGGCTAGGAGATTTTTATGAGCGACCAGCTTTCCGACCTGGAAAAAGCCAGGAAATTTTTTGGAGAAGATTTTTACGCTACCAAGGCTACAGGAATTGTAATTGACGAGGTTGGAGACCATTATGCCCGCTGCTCAATGGAAATTACCCGCAACCATCAGAACGCATACGGTGGGGTTATGGGCGGCGCAACATTTACTCTTGCAGACTACACCTTTGCTGTTGCTTCAAACTTTAACCAGGTTCAGACTGTTTCCGTTACAAGCCAGATAAATTTTATTGGTATGGCAAAGGGAAAGAAGCTTCTTTCCGAATCACATCTAATAAAAGACGGCCGCTCTACTTGCCTTTACCAGATAGAAATAAAAGATGAGCTTGGTAACAAAATTGCCTTTGTAACCATAAGCGGAATGAAGCTTGTAAAATAGCCCTTAGAAAAGTACAGTCATTACAATTGCACCGGCAAGAATTGCAAGTCCAATAAGGGTAAAGATAAAATCCCTAAAGTGGCGCTTGTAGCTTCTGGAGCAGCTGGCCCTTGTCCTAAAGTAGAATCCGCGGAGCTCTGCGGCAGTTGCAGTAAATTCAATTTTTCTTACCGCTCCCATAAGAAGTGGAAAGCAGAGCGGCAGAATCATTCCAATCTTTTTAAATGGATTCTTTACGTCAAAGTCAACACCGCGGGCTTTTTGGCTTTCTATGATTCCAGACATCTCCGAAGAAAAAACCGGAATAAAGCGGATTGCAGAAGTAAGGGTAAAAGCGTATTTGTATGGAATGTGAAGTTCCTTTACCATAGTGTTGGAAAGGTCATTCAAATTGATTACGGAAATTAAAACCGAGAGCGGAAGTGTTGCCCCTGTAAGCCTCATTACCAGAAGGAGTCCGTTTTTTATTCCAACATCAGTTATTCCAAATCTTTGTCCAAGAGGAATTACAATTTCGCCTTTTCTAATTACAAGAACCTGCAGTATAAAAAGGAAAAGCGACATCTTAAAAAGCCCCTTGAAAATTCCAAGCGTTCTTTTAAAAAGTCCAGAGTGTGATTTTCCTTCGCCAACTACTCCAAGAAGAAGGTCAAAAATAATCAGTCCCAGCAGATAGAAAAAATCTGAAGAAACAAATGCCGAAGCACAAAGCAGAGCCGCAACAAATATTTTTGTAAGCGGGTGCATCTTATGAAGAACAGAATCACCCTGTAAGTAGTCCAAAAATCCTTTCATATTCTATGCTCCCTTTTTTGCCAACTTTAGTTTGCTGATTAATTCTTCTACGGAGAAAAGCCCCTTGAATTCTTCGCCCAAAAGTGAACAGGTTGCTGCAATCTGAGGCTGCAATAAACGCGCTTTAGAAAGAAGCTCCTTGTTGGAAAGAATTTCTCTTGTTGCGCCCTGGGCAAGAATTTCTCCCCTGTTCATTACGATTACGGATTTTGCAAAGTCAAATACAACTTCCATGTCGTGGCAAACCATTATTACTGTGGTTCCGTTTTCGTTTAGTTCGCGGATGCGGTTCATCATTTCCATGCACTCGCGGTAGTCAAGTCCGGTTGTGGGTTCATCAAGGATAAGAATTTCCGGGTTCAGCGCTATAAGGCATGCAAGGCAAAGTCTCTGTCTCTGTCCACGGCTCATGTTGAATGGCTCGGTCTTGGCGTCAAATCCAAATTCTTTGATTGTAGCTTCCACCTTGCTTTGTATTTCTTCTTTGGAAAGACCGTTGTTTTTTAGGCTAAAGGCAATTTCTTCTTCTACGGTGTTGCAGCAGATCTGGCGGTCTGGATTCTGGAACAAAAAGCCTATGTGCTTTGCAAGTGAACTTACTTTGTCGCGCTTTGTGTTCTTGCCCAATACAAAAACGTCTCCTGCGCTTGGCTGCAAAAGTCCGTTGCACAGTTTGGAGAAGGTTGATTTTCCTGCTCCGTTTGAACCTGTGATTGCGGTAAAGTCACCCTTTTGGATTTTTACGTTAAGGTCGTGAACGTTTGCCGTTTCGTTGTATGAAAAACAGACGCCTTTAAATTCCAAGACTGGGCTTTCTGTTTCTTTACTCTTTGTTTCTTCTTCTGTTTTTGGACTGTCATTGTTTGGGGGAAGCTGGCAATCTTTACCCATCATTCTTTTTATAAAATCTGCCGCTTCCTGGGTGTTAAGGCAGATGCGTTCTTCTGTTTTCATTCCAGAAGGAGTTAGGCCTTCTTCCACCATTTTTCCTGTAAGGGTTAAAACGCGGGGGCAGTTAATTCCTGCTTCTTCCATTTCCCTCTGGTGGGTAAGGGTGCTTCTTATTTCTCCGTAGTGGACGACCGTGCCCTTTTCCAGAACAATCAGTTTTTTTACAAATTCACAAAGCAGCATGATTTTCTGCTCTGCAACAATGATTGTAATTCCTTTTTCTTCGTTCAGTTTTTTTAGAAGCTTAAAAATCTGTAGTGACGAAGCAGGGTCAAGTTCTCCGGTTGGCTCGTCAAGAATAAGGTAATCCGGCTGCAATGCTATAATGGAAGCAAAAACAACTTTCTGCTTTTGACCTCCGCTTAGCGTAGAAATTTCGCGGTGGCGCAATTCGCTAATTCCCAAGGATTCGAGGGCTTCTGTTATTCTGCCTTCAATCTGCTCCGCCGGAACTCCAAAGTTTTCAAGTCCGAATAGAATTTCATCTTCAACAAAATAGCTTACTATCTGGCTTTCTATGTCCTGAAATACGGAACCAATTTTTAGGGCAAGTTTATCTGGCTTTACGTCAAAAGTGTCCTGCCCTTCAACTTTTACAGAACCGTAAAAATCACCTGTGTAGTGATGGGGGATAAGAGCGTTTAGGCAGCTGCACAAGGTGGTTTTTCCCGCACCGGATTCACCGATGATTCCTACAAAATCGCCCTTTTGAATATTCAGCGTTACATTCTCCAGAGCGTTCTTTTTAGCTTCTGCGTACTTAAAAGTAAGTTCCTGTATCTCAATCATTGTAGCTCCACGTGGCATGCTGAACCCGAGTTTTTGCAAGCAAGTTCAGCATTTTTATAGAAGATATTTTTATTTTTCGCTGGCGAATGGCTTTTTGATAGCCTTGAGCAAAGGTGCGTACAAAAGCGCTACGATGATTGCGTTCAAGGTTGCTGTTCCCAAAACAATCGGTACGTATGCTGCCATTGCGCTTGGGTCAGACTTAATAAAGACAAACAAAAGTACGGTGAACAAGCCGCCGGAAACAACAGTGCTTATGAATGTGCTTACTGCGGCATGTCCAATTTCCATTGCGCGGTTCTTTGCTGGAATCATGATAAGAAGTCCCATGCAAAGTGCTCCTGCAAATTCTGATGCAAAGTTGAGTCCTGCTGTTCCCGGGAAGAACTGGCAGATTGCACCAGCTAAAAGACCAACAATGATGCTGTACCAGATTTTTGGACGGAGAAGTGCGATGATAAGACAATACATTGCGATGATGAAGTTTGGCTTCATTCCAAAGAAGTTGATGAATGTTCCTACAAAGAATTTGAGGACTGCACCTGCGGCAAGCAATACTGCTGTAAGAAGAAGCTCGCTAAGCGAAAGGCCCTTTTTTTCTTCTGTCTCGATGACTCTTTTTTCCATAATGGTCTCCTGTTTTATTGTTTCTGTTTACAGTAACTTTGTTACTACAGACAGTAACAATTATTTTTAATCTTGTCAAGCGAATTTACAAAAAAAAGTGGAAATCATGTTTGGTGTTCCGCTCCCAGTCAAATCTGTCTGAGAAACCCGCGGTGTCGCGGAATAGGAAATTAAACTCGCTGCGCTCGTTCCGCTCCAATGCGGGTTTTCAGCCAGATTTGCCTTCCGCTGCACACCAAACACGATTTCCGTTTTTTCTACATAAGAAAGTATTTGAAAAAGTATACACTTGACAATAAGTTTTTTGTATGTTACTATAAATAGTAACTTTGGTTTTTAGTTGGGAGATTTGAAATGAAACTTACAGAAAAACAACTTGAACAGATTCGTGCGCAGGTTCGCCGTGTTAAGGCCTGCGGAAATCCCTTTTACACAGAGCGTTTTAAGAACGTAAATCCAGACGACATTAAGACACAGGAAGATTTTGAAAAGTTAGTACCCTTCTGCTCCAAGCAGGATCTTCGTGACGCATATCCTCTTGGACTTGCAGCTGTTCCGGAAGAAGAAATTGTCCGCATACACTCATCAAGCGGAACAACTGGATCTCCGGTAATCATTCTATATACAAAGAAAGACGTTGAAGACTGGGCCATTATGTTTGCCCGCTGCTACGAAATGGCAGGAATTACAAACAAGGACCGCATACAGATAACACCAGGCTACGGACTATGGACAGCCGGCATTGGCTTTCAGGCTGGCTGCGAAAGGCTTGGCGCTATGGCAATTCCAATGGGCCCCGGCAACACGGAAAAGCAGCTTAAGATGATGCAGGACCTTAAGGCTTCTGTAATCTGCGCAACATCTTCCTATGCTTTGCTTTTGGCAGAACAGGTTGAATCCCGCGGACTCAAGGACAAAATATTCCTTAAAAAAGGAATTATTGGTTCTGAGCGCTGGGGAGAAAAGATGCGCAACCGCATCAAGAACATTCTTGGTATAGAGCTCTTTGACATCTACGGCCTTACTGAATGCTACGGACCTGGTATTGGAATTAACTGTCCTGGCGAAGAAGGAATCCATGTATTTGATGATTACGTCTACATAGAAATTCTTGATCCTGTAACAGGAAATCCAGTTCCGGAAGGAGAGCTTGGCGAAATTACTTTGACAACTCTTGTAAAAGAAGGAGCACCACTCTTCCGCTTCCGTACACACGACCTTGCAGCCTTTATTCCCGGAGAATGCAAGTGTGGCTGTAAGTATCCGCGCATCACGCCAATCATGGGACGCAGCGACGACATGGTAAAGGTTAAGGGAAACATCATCTTCCCAAGCACAATTGAAGACGTAATAAGAAGCGTTCCTGGAACTTCAAGCGAATACCGCGCAGTTATTGAACACGTGGACGGCAAGGACAAGATGACCGTTATCGTAGAAGTTGAAGGTGGCACAGACCGCACAGAGGCAGCCCTTACCATGACCTACAACTTTAAGCAGAAGTATAACGTTACTCCGGAAGTTAAGATTGTTGGAATAGGAGAGCTTCCCCGCAGCGAAAAGAAGACTAAGCGCATAGAAGACAGACGCTTTGAATAGACTGTCTTACGCTTTTCTTTAGCATAGGCACCGCTCAAGAATTCATCTTTCTGGGCGGTGTTTTTTTATGCCTTTTGCTAAGTGGTTAAATTTCAAACTTGTCCAGCTCGTTTGTAATGCGCATAACGGATTCTTTGTTTTGCTCTGCCTTGTCTTTTACCGTTATGAATGATTTCTGGAAGTCTTTGATTACTATGTCTGATTCCTTCATCGTTCCGTTTACGACGGTGGCAAGGTTTACAATGTCTTCAATACCGCCATTGATTTCCTGGGTATAGTTTGCCTGAATCTTAATCAGTTCGTTTACTTCGGAAATCTTGTTTGTAATCTGGCTTGTGTTGGCAAGGACGTTGTTTGCTTTGTCTGCCTGAAGTATGATGGACTTGGAAATTTCATCAACTGCTTTGGACTGGACGTCGATCTTTTCGCTGATTTTTCTGAATGCGTTCTGGGTGTCCGTCATGCTCTTTTCGCCGGTTTCAATAACAGCAACAATTTCGCTGATGATTGTGCTTATGTCTCTTGCTGACTTTTGCGTGTCTTCCGAAAGCTTTCGGATTTCTCCTGCAACAACGGCAAATCCCTTTCCTGCTTCTCCTGCATGGGATGCTTCTATTGCGGCATTCATAGCAAGAAGGTTTGTCTGGTTTGCGATGGAGTCTATAACTTGAATTACGTCGCTCATCTTCTTGGACTTTTCGGAAATCTCGTTGATTACGCCTTTGCTCTTTCCAACTTCTGTCCTACCGGTAAAGGATTCGGCGGTAAGTTCCTGGGAAAGAATCTGGGCTTTTCCGATGAGGTCTGTAATTTCTGCGAGGTTTGCAACCATCTCTTCTACGGCCTCGGCATTCTGCTTTTCTGATTCAGCCTGGTTTTCCATAATCTGGTTTACGTTTGCAGCTTTTTCGTTAAGCTTTTCAATGTTGGTCTTGGCTTCTTCCAGCAAGTGTTCCTGCTGGGCATTCTGTTTGCTCATGTTGTCGAACGTGGATACAATCTGCGTGATTCCGGAGAAGGAATTTTCTGTTACCGCAAGAAGGTCCCCTGCGTCCACGTCAACTTTGTTGTTTTCCCTCTTTAGCGTAGAGATAGAAAGCTTTAGGAAGTCCATTAGCTTGTTCATCTCCGTCATTACCACGCCAAAGTCATCGAATGTGCTTATGTTAAGGCGCGATACCAGGTCTCCCTTTTCCCTAAGAGAAGAAATTTGCTGGATTGTGTCGCTAAAGCGGGTGCGCAATGAGTGTAGAACCATGATGAAGAGTGGCTCGGTAAAGATAAAGCTGTAAAGGTAGGCTATTACCGCTTTCTTAAGGAATACGTCTGTTGTCCAGCCGTGGCGGATTGCGCTGTAGCCGCTGCAGAACAAATGCCAGCAACAGGTAAGGATAATGCCTATAAGAATTCTAGAAACGGTTATGGAGAAGGGGCGTGTCTTCATACCGTCTGTGGTGTGGATTCTAAGTTTTTCAAGTTCGTGGTGGGCTACGGCGGTAAAGCAGGTTACGCAATAGTCAATTGCTATAACTGCATAGAGGAGGATTAGGAACATGATTATGGCAATGTCTGTTGTGTTGTAGTTGACTTTTCCCGCTATGGTTTTAATGATGATTGTGGTTCCGTTTCCTATGGGGTAGCCTATTATAAGGGAAGTTATTGTGACTATCTTTAGCCTTTTAAGAACTATGCCGGCTTCTTCTTTTTCTTCTTTGGTAAGTTCTTGAGTCTCTGCTTTTTTGATTGATTCAATAAGAGGTGCCATTACTTTACGCGCAATCAGGGATACTGTGACTACGATTAAGAATGCGGGACCAAGCGTTGCTCCAAGACCGGAAATCCAGTCTGCATAATCTGATCCTTTAATCTGCGTTACCTGGAAGGAGGAAAGCAGGGGGACACCTATGACCGTAGAAAGGCCAAAAAACAGTATAAAAATAGCATATATACTCATAAGCACCTCATGGTTTAAAGTATAACATACATCTGGGATTTTACAATTAAATAATATTTTTAGATAGGGAAATCAGGTTTGGGCTCCACTACCACCGTTGCGCCCATAAACCGTAGCAAGTGCGTGCGGTGTACCCGAAGGGGATTTCCAGTTGCTTAGAATAAGTATTTAGTTCTACTACTGATGCCCAGAATGCATGTATACAGGGGGTAAATATGGTAGAAAAAAGTGGTCAGTAGGGTTTGTAATAGAGGTCCTTGGGTTTTAGGCCGTTTTTCTTTGCTTCTTTTTTCCAGCTGTAGTGGGCCATTTTTAGGTAGAGAAAGCGGGGGAAGGCGAAGGAAACGTAAGTGTTTTCTATTATATAGCCGTTTTTTATGCAGTCAGAGAGCTTTACGAATGCCTTGCCAAGTGCTTTTAGGGGGCCTGCGTTTAGGGGAACTTGCTCCGGCATAAAAGCTATTGCTCCGCCGCCGCCAAGACCTATGCCTCCGCACCACTCGTAGCCGGATTTTTTGCACCAGTGTTCATAAACGCGAAGGGCGCTCTTGTTCTGGGTAGCTTCAAAAAAACCGCAGTTTAATATTGCATAGACTTTGTGGCTTTGCTTACATTCCTGTTCAAGCTGCATGAGTATGGAAAGCAGGTGTCCGGGGAGGGAGTCTATGTAGAGAGGGTTTGCAAAGAGCCAGATGTCTGACTTTTTTAGAAGCTCAATGTCTTCTTCCTTAAGCTTTTCCCTGTTTGCCATAAGCTGGTATGTCTGAATTTCCTGTGGCAAAAGCTTTTTAACTTCTCCAAGCAATTTTAGGCTTGTGCTTAGCTTACCCTTTGGGCTTGCGTTTATAAGTGCAATTGTCATAAGCTTAGACCCTCCAAATCTTTTTCGCTTTCAAAAAACTGAATTTCTTTTACCTGGGAGTCGGTGTTAAGGGAATTCCTATAGATGATTTCTCTTGCGGTTTCTTTTTCTTCATCAGAAGTGTCTCCGTAGAAAATTGCGGAAAATAAAAATTTGTTGGAATAGCGGACTTTGTGGTGCATTTCTTTTTTGCGTATTACAAAAAAAGGCAGAAGGTTTGGAAGGGAGCGGTCCTGCATCTTTTTTATGAAGGGGCTTACATCTCCGTAGACACAGCGGCTTACTATGATGAATTCCGTGCATTTGCTTAAGTCTTGGGCAAAGTTCTGGGAGTCGTCTTTTATGAGGCATTCACCAGGAGTCTTTAGCCAGCAGCCAAAACAGCCTATGCAGTTTTTTACATTCATGTCGTTCTTGTAAAGCTTGTAGTTCCCGCTTACAGAAAAAGTTGGGTTTTCAAGATCCGTCAAAATCACTTTAAAAGGTTCTGCCAAAGTTCTGCTCCTTTCTTAAGAAAAAAAGTAAAAACTAGAAGTCTTCGTTTGCCAAGAGGTCTGCCAGGTAGAAGAGGATAGCCCTCTCGTTTTCCTGCCATATCCTAAGGCTTCTTTTTACCGCGCAAACCAAATAGCCCTTTGCAAAGTCTCCCTTTCGAACCTTGGAAACCAGTACAGACTCAAAGCCGTTTTGGATTAAGCTTTTGTGGAATTTTGGTGAACGCTTTTCTATTAAGTCCAAGCTGCCTTCCGAAAACATGTCTTCTTCCATCACGTTTTTTAGGTCGGAAGCGTCTGCGGTAAAATTCTTGTCCAGAACGGATTTCATTATTCCGTTTGAACCAACATAATACAAGTCCCGTACCTGAATTACTTCGGAAATAAGGGGCATGGCTTTTTGAAGTTTGCTTTGCAGGTCTTTTTCTTTTTCTACGGTAAGCTTTAGCTTGTGCAGGTTGGTGAATATGCCCTTGCTTGCCATTTTTTGAATCTTAATGTCTTTGTGCTTTTCTTGGTCGTAAATCTTGTAGCAGTTGCGTCCCTTGTGCTTTCCAAGGTAGAGCATTTTGTCGATTAAGGTAAAGAGGTCTGAAAAGTTATCCGCATCGCTTGGGAATGATGCACAGCCGGAAGTTCCTGTAATAAAAGCAGAACCGTTTTCGAAGGGGAGTTCTTTTCTTAGCGCGTTTGAATTTTCGTAGAGATTGTCAAAGAATTCTGTCTTTTCTTCTTTGCTGATGTTTTTTAGGTCTATTAAAAGAAGTTCATCTCCACCGAATCTTCCTGCAAGGGCAAAGCCTTTTGTGTATTCGGCAAGTCCCCTGGTAACGGTTGCAAGAACCTTGTCTCCTGCGCTGTGACCAAAGCTGTCGTTGATGGTCTTAAAGTTGTCCAAGTCGATTATTGTAAAGGTAAAGGGGATATTTTCTTCTATGAGGGATTCAACGAACTTTAGCGAATAGGAGCGGCTAAGGATTCCTGTTAGGGGGTCGAGTATTTCTTCCATGCTTATTTCGTCAATCAGGCGGTCAAAGTAGCTGTATTTTCTAAGGTCGTCTATTGTGTAGAGAACCTGCGAACCGTCGCTTTTGTTTTTTCTTCTGATAACATCCGTTATGTCTACAAAGCTTCCGACAAGGCCAACAATTTCGTCATCTTCGTAGAGGGGTCTTTTTGATGCGATTATGTCCCTTTCTTCGCCCTTGATTACGCATTTGCCAAGTACCTTGTAGGTGCTTTTGCCGGAAAGAACACGGAGTTCATCCTGCTTGTAGGGTTCCGGGTCTGAATGCCAGCCCATCTCCTCGTCGTTTTTTCCGATAAGCACATCCGCTGATTCAAAGCCGTAGTAATCCAAAAAAGCCTGGTTTACACCAAGAAAGCGCCTTTCTTTGTCTTTCCAGAAAACACAGTCCTGAGAAGTATTGATAATGCTGTCAAACAAGTCAACGGTCATCTGCATAGTGCTATACCCTGCTTACAAAATGCTATAAAATGAACTTGTTCGGAAATAATATATTGCAGAAATCTGTTTTGCATTAGCTGAATATATCTGGACAAGTTGATTTTACAATATATCGGCAGGAAAAGGGCAAGTGTTAAACTTGATGAGGAGTAAATATGGATTTGAAAAAGTTGGAAAGATTTGTTGCCAGGCAGAAGGTGGCCTTTATTTGCTCTGTTGACGGAGAGGGCTTTCCCAATGTAAAGGCCATGCTTAGACCGCGGAAGGTAGACTCTTTTAAGGACTTTTATTTTTCCACCAACACTTCTTCCATGCGGGTTAAGCAGTACTTGGAAAATCCAAAGGCAAGCATATATTTTTACCACAAGGGTCTTATCCGCTACGAAGGTGTAATGCTAAAGGGTACAATGGAAGTGCTTACCGACCAAAAAAGCAAAGACATGATTTGGAGGCGGGGAGACAGTCTTTTTTACAAAGGCGGCGTAACTGATCCTGACTACTGCGTTCTAAAATTTAGCGCAAGTTCCGGAAGGTATTACTGCGACTTGAAAACAGAAAGCTTTTCTTTGTAGGAATGACTGTCCAAAAAGATTCTGCCGTCCAGATTAAGAAAATAAAGATTGTGCAATTGCTTTCTCCATGCTAGAATAGTGGCTATGGATGAAGACGGTAAGGACGAGCTTGCAAGAGACATAAGGGAAACCGTAAAGGAATTAATAGACAGTATTTCTGTTCAGAACGGTCAGAATACTTCGGATTCGCACTATATATTCGCAATCCTTACCGTTATTTTGCTTGTTATTGCGGTGATATTTGTCGTAATGATGATTCAGATTTTTATTAATTCCCGCGAGCAGAAAATCCAGAAGCAGCGCTTTAAGGCTACGATGGAAATGATTAAGGACATTCACATGGCAAAGACTAAGGTTCAGGTTGCTGCCATGAGCGAAGTTCCCCAGATGCCGGAAGATGACCTTATTGATTTTGAGGAGCTGCAGGAGCTTGCCGTAAAGTGCGAGAAGCTTGGCGAAAAGATAGACAGGCACACGAACAGGCAGAACAATTCAAAGAGTGTTAGCGAACTGGTCTTTAAGATAAGCACTGCCCTTGGACTGGATAATAAACTTTCTACTATATACTTCTGCGCTTCCATGGTTTACGATTCGGGATTTTTGGACTTGCCCCAGGAGCTTTTCTTTTCGGAGATTCTTTCTTCTGCGGAGAGAAAACTTATGCGTACCCATGTAATGCGCTTTTCCGAATTCCTTGATTTTATTCCACGCAAATACTACATGATTTTTTCTGAGGCGGCATCACTGCACCACGAGAACATAAACGGCTCCGGTTACCCGGAAGGTCTTAGCGGAGGTGAGATTCCCCAGTTGCCAAGAATCCTTCATGCGGTGGAAAGTTACGTTTCTCTTGTTAACAGGAGAAGCTACCATAATATTCTTAGCAAAAAAGACGCCATTGCTGAGCTTCGCAGGCAGATGGGCATTTACGACATGGATATAATCGATATTCTTGAAACTCTTATCTGATTTATAGTAAAATATTCTAAAGTGCTTTATAGGTTCAGTTTTGAAATTTTGGCAAAAAATATGTCATTATCTGGCTCGACCCGATAATCTGCTTTGAAGGATTACCGGATCAAGTCTGGTAATGACAGTCTGAGCAAAATTCAAAATTTAACCTTATAAATTATAAAATTTGGGAGAATATATATGTGTGGAATAGTGGGATACGTTGGTGAAAAGGAAGCTACACCAATACTTGTTAATGCTCTTAAGAAGCTTGAATACCGTGGTTACGACAGCGCCGGAATTGCTGTTTTTGATGGTCAGAATATTATTGTGCGCAAGGTTAAGGGTGCGCTTAAAGTTTTGGAAGAAAGGCTTTCCAAAGAGACTATCCGCGGAAACCTTGGAATTGGTCACACTAGATGGGCAACCCACGGTGAACCTAGCGACGTAAACGCTCATCCCCACACCAATGTTAGCGGTTCAATTGCCATAGTTCACAACGGTATTGTAGAAAACTACGCTAAGCTAAAGGCATGGCTTCAGGGACAGGGCCTTGTATTCCGCAGCCAGACGGATACAGAAGTTGTTGCTCATTTAATCAACTACTTTTACGAGCAGACCGGGGATATTTTTTCTTCCGTTCTTGAAACCCTGCACCGCCTTGAGGGAAGCTATGCTCTTGGCGTTCTTTGCAAGGACTTCCCGGACAGGATTATCGCTGCACGCAAAGACAGTCCGCTGATTGTTGGTCTTGGCAAGGGCGAAAATTTTATAGCAAGCGACGTTCCTGCAGTTTTGGAGCACACACGCGAAGTTTACTTCCTTGACCAGAAGCAGGTTGCTGTTTTGTATTCAGACCACGTTGACCTCTTTGACGAAGAAGGTAACCGCGTAATAAAGGAACCCTACCACGTTGACTGGGATGTTTCCGCTGCAGAAAAGGGCGGCTATTCCCACTTTATGCTAAAGGAAATCTACGAGCAGCCAAAGGCTATTACAGACACAATGAGGCCGCGTCTTGTTATGGAAGGCGGAAAACCTGTAGACATAAAGTTTGAAGAGGTAACAAAGGGACAGGACTTCTGGAAGACTGCAAAGCGCATAGTGATTACGGCTTGCGGTACTGCTTACCATGCCGGTGCTGTTGCCCGCTACGCATTTGAAAGCTTTGCCCGCATACCTGTGGTTGTGGATGTTGCAAGCGAATTCCGCTACAGAAACCCAATCCTTAGCCAAGATGACGTCTTTATAGTCATAAGCCAGTCCGGAGAAACTGCGGATACTTTGGAAGCTATGAGGCAGGCAAAGAAGGCTGGAATACACGTTATTGCCATTACTAACTGCGTTGGTTCTACGGTTAGCCGCGAAGCAGACGACGTAATCTATACCTGGGCGGGACCGGAAATTGCGGTTGCTTCCACAAAGGCCTATACTACCCAGCTTATGTGCCTTTACATGCTTGCCCTAAAGAGTGCTTCCGTCCGCAATACTATTAGCGGCGAAGAATACAAGTCCCTGCTCTGCGACCTGGAAACAATTCCGCAGAAGGTGGAGCAGATTCTTGCAGACCAGTCAAAGATACAGAAATTTGTTGCCAATAACTTTAACAAGGAAAAAGTCTTCTTTATAGGACGTCTTTATGACAGTGCAACAAGCCTTGAATGTGCGCTAAAGCTAAAGGAAGTAAGCTACATGCACAGCGAAGCCTTTGCGGCTGGAGAACTTAAGCACGGACCTATAGCACTTGTGGACGAGTCTACCCTTGTTGTGGCTCTTGCTACCTGGCACGGTCTTTACGAAAAAATTGCAAGCAACATTGTGGAAGTAAAATCCCGTGGCTGTTCAACACTTGTAATAACCCAGGACGAAGGAAATGCTTTTGCCGAAGCCGCCGACGAGATAATAAAAATCCCTGTTTGCCGCGACGAATTTGCATCCATTCTTTCTGTTGTTCCTGCCCAGCTTTTTGCCTACTACTGCGCAGTTCACCGTGGAGTAAACCCGGACCAGCCAAGAAACCTTGCAAAATCCGTTACGGTTGAATAAAAAATGGAACTGTTCAGAATCTTGTATTTCTGGGCAGTTTTTTTTCCTGGACCGAGCTTTATTTGCTAACCCGCTTTGCAGGGCTCCGCTCTCGCTCCGGCCCGCCTCTGGCGGTCTGGCAACGAGTTGCAAGCAACTCTGCCACCCTTCCAATCGGGGGTAGGCTTGCTTTGTATTCGACAAAGTTTTTTTGCAAAGCTTTGTCGGTACTTTTTGCGCTTTTCTTTACAAAAAAAAGCAAATATAACACTATTTTCTAATTTTTTTTCTTTTTTCGCTTGAAAATATTTTTTAACTCCTTATAATATATAAGTATGAGTGGGAATAACAGGGGGACAGCTGTCCTAAAGACCGGCTATGCCTTTAACAGGGCATT
>JAGACC010000142.1 GCA_017614295.1 Treponema sp. | reverse complement strand
TTTCATTTCCGCTTACAGTTCTCCGCGCAACGCCGGTGGCAGCACTCATTCTGATACTTGTCTTTTCCCTTTCATCATCCATTGTTCCTGTAACATCCGCTGTATTGATGGCACTGCCGCTTGTAACAACAAACATACGCGAAGCAGTAGAGGCATCCGCTAAAAATTCCAAGACAAAGGAGATGGCAAGAATATTCGGCCTTACAAAAAAGCAAAGGCTTCTCTACATTCTTCTTCCCAACCTTAGCCCAAGCCTAAAGGCATCCTCAGTCTCAAGCTTCGGAATGACATGGAAGGTTGTGGCAGCAGGAGAAATCCTGTGTCTTCCGCGCACAGCAATTGGAAGTGAACTTGCAAAGGCACAGGTTCATCTGGAAACTTCGCAAGTACTTGCATACACGCTGACCCTTATCATAACCAGCTATTTTTTTGAGTCACTTCTAAAATTCCTCTGTCGGGAAAAAGGCCACGCCCCTGCATCAAAAAAGCCTGACCCCAAAAACTACATGCCGCAGATCTCCCAAAACGAAAGGCTTGCCCTTATTGCGCCAAGCGGCTTCGGGAAAACAACACTGCTTGACTATCTTTCAAAAACAAACGAAAGCGTCTCTTATTCATTCCAGGACAACCGGCTTCTTGAAGAACTTACGGTCATTCAGAACATAGCGATTCCTCTTTTTAGGATTTTTTCCGAATCAGAGGCAAAAGAAAAATCGCTTTATTACATTGAAAAAACATTCCTGTCCGGCAAAAAGGACTTGAAGGTAAAATACCTTAGCGGAGGGGAAAAGCAAAGGGTTGCCCTTGCACGCGCACTGGCCTACCCTTCAAAGCTGCTTCTCCTTGACGAAAGCTTTAATGCGCAGGACTATGAGCTAAAGATGAGCCTGATGAATTTTGTAAAAAAAGAGCTCGACAAAAAACCGCGCACACTTGTCTTTGTAACCCACGACGAACGCGACGCAAATTTCCTTTGCAGCAGAGTGGCAAAGCTTCATTCTTCAGCAAATTTTAATGATTCAATTGAGAAAAACCGATTTTTATAATATAATATAAAAAGTTTTTTGCTTTCCATGAGGAGAATATATGTCCACTTCATTAAGGCCTGTCATTTACGTTGACAAAGAAAAATGCTGCAACTGCCACCGCTGCATCTCTGTATGCCCTGTAAAAATGTGCAACAACGGTTCTGGAGACTGTGTTACCATAAACAACAACCTGTGCATTGGCTGCGGTTCCTGCATAGAAGCCTGCACCCACGATGCAAGGAAAGGCCTTGACGATACGGAACAGTTTCTTTCTGACCTTGCCGCAAAGAAAAAAATCATTGCCATAGTTGCCCCGGCTGTAGCGGTAAACTTCCGCGGAAAAGACCTGGAGCTTAACGGCTGGCTAAAGTCACTTGGTGTTGCCGCAGTGTTCGACGTAGGCTTTGGTGCAGAACTTACCACAAAGTCCTATGTTGAAGACATTAAGCGCAACGACCCGTCGCTTATGATTGCCCAGCCTTGCCCCGCCCTCGTAAGCTTTATAGAGGTTTACCGCCCCAACCTGATTAAATATCTTGCCAAAAGCGACAGCCCCATGGCTCACACCGTGCAGTGCATAAGGGAATATTACCCGGAATACAAGGACTACAAGATTGCCGCAATTTCACCCTGCTTTGCAAAGAGAAGGGAATTTGACGAAAACGGACGCGGTGATTACAACGTTACCATGAAGAATCTGGACATTTACCTTTCCAAAAACAATATCAATCTGGATTCATTCCCCAAAACGCCTTACGACAATCCGCCTGCAGAACGCGCCGTTCTCTATTCCACTCCGGGAGGTCTAATGCGCACGGCAGAACGCTTTGTTCCGGGCATTTCCTACAAGACGCGAAAGATAGAAGGACAACCGGAAATCATAGAGTACCTTGCTCACTTGGGCGAAAGTCTCGAAAAGGGCGGAAGCTCAAACTACAAGCTCATAGACTGCCTTAACTGCGGAAAGGGATGCAACCGCGGTGCCGGAACAACAAACCAGAAGCTGAGCCTTGACCAGCTGGAAGCCTATGTAGAAAAGCGCGCCTCTGAACGACAAAAGCAATGGAAGACCCTTGGCGGACTTGGAAAAAGAAGGGCGCTAAAGAAGATAGACGCAACACTGAACAAGTACTGGAAGCCGGGGCTGTACGAACGCCGCTATACGGACAGAAGCGACAACTTCAAAGAGTCAATAAAGCAGCCTACAGCAGAGCAGTTTCTGGAAGTGTACCGCAAGATGAGAAAGACGAGCGAAAAGGACATATACGACTGCGGAGCATGCGGTTACGAAACCTGCGAGCGCATGGCAGTAGCAATATTCAACGGACTTAACCGCCCGGAAAACTGCCACCACTTTATGCTGGACAAAACAAGACAACTTCAGGATGATTACAAGAATGACATTGCCCAGACTATTTCCAACGTAACAAGCGAAAGCGTAAACATTCTTGAGTCCACAAAGCAAGACATGGACGAAATGCTTTCCGTAAGCCAGTCAATGTCCAATGCCGTAGAACATTCAGTAGCCTCCATTGAAGAAATGCTGGGCAACATCAACTCTATAAACAGCATAATCGACCAGAACTTTGGCATAGTAAACGAACTGGAAAACGCCACCCATGTTGGACACGCAAACCTGACTTCTGTTTCAAGCCTGGTAGGAGAAATAGAACAGAACTCAAAGAGCCTTATGGAAATGAGCCATGTCATTTCTTCCATTGCAAAGCAGACAAACCTTCTTGCCATGAACGCAGCTATTGAGGCGGCACATGCAGGAACCGTAGGAGCAGGATTTGCAGTAGTTGCAGACGAAATAAGAAAGCTTGCGGAAAACTCCGGAAAAGAAGCAAAGAGAATTTCTGACGTTCTGAACAACGTAACGCACATGATAGAAGATGCCTTTAAAAAGACAGGACTTGCGCAGAGTGAATTCAACAACGTGGTTAACCTTGCAGGACAGGTAAAGAACCGGGAAAATGAAGTGCAGTACTCCATGTCGGAACAGAACAAGGGCAGCAAGGAGCTTCTTGAAAGCCTTGCCAGAATGCGAGACGGAACAAGCGCCGTACTTTCTGCTGCCAACAAGCTGAACAAGGAGACAAATTCTGTAATCCAGTCCATAGGGCATATCGGCGAAAAGG
>JAGACC010000141.1 GCA_017614295.1 Treponema sp. | reverse complement strand
GGCTTTAAACTTAAGCGAACTGGACAGCTACTTTGCTGCAGCCCACGGCTATCAGGGGGAAAAGGGAGATGTTAAGGCTCTTCCAATGAAAAAGTGGTTCAACACAAACTACCACTATATTGTACCGGAAATTTCTGACGGGGACCACTTTGCCTTAAAAAGCGACAATTCTTTAGTAAAGGCATATAAAGAAGCAGAATCCCTTGGCATAAAAACCGTTCCAACAGTAATAGGACCTTACACTTTCCTAAGACTTGCAACATACACAGGAAAAAAATCAGCCAAAGACTTTGCAGAAGAAGCAGCAAAAGCTTACGGTGAACTTGCAAACCAGCTTTCCGCCCTTGGAGCAGAATATATTTCCTTTGCTGAACCCGCACTTGTATTTGACGTTAGTGATGAAGAAAAAAAATTGTTCACAACAATTTATACCTTGCTTCTTGCAGCGGTTAAGGCAGATGCAAAAATAAAGACAATCCTTACAACTTATTTTGGTGACATCCGCGACGTTTATGACGACGTGTGCCAGCTTGGTTTTAACGCAATCAACCTTGACTTTATAGAAGGAAGCAAAAGCCTTGAACTTATAGAAAAAAAATTCCCCAAAGACACGCTTTTGTTTGCAGGAATCGTTTGCGGAAAAAATATCTGGCGTGCAGACTATTCAAAGAAAAATGAACTCATCTCCAAAATACAAAAAGTTCTTGCCACGGAAAACATTGTTATTGGAACTTCGTGCTCACTTCTTCATGTGCCCTACACAACCACAGAAGAAACAAAGCTCGAAGCAGATGTCCTTAAGCACTTTTCTTATGCGGAAGAAAAACTTGTAGAAATCAAAGAACTTGCAAACCAGGATGAATCCGCGCTTAAGGCAAACAAGGCTTTGTTTGAAGGCCAGCGTGTTCTTCCAGACCAGAGCGTCCGCAGCGCAGTAGCATCCCTTAGCAGCGAAGATTTTGAACGGAAGCCTTCTTTCTACGACAGGGAAAAAATTCAGCATGAAAATTTTAAGCTTCCACTTTTTCCAACAACAACAATCGGTTCCTTCCCTCAGACAAAAGATGTTCGCGCAAACCGTGCCGCCTACAAAAATGGTTCTATCACACGCGAGCAGTATGTTGAATTCAACCGTAAAAAGATTGCTGAATGCATAAAGCTCCAGGAAGAAATTGGACTTGATGTTCTTGTCCACGGAGAATTTGAGCGCAACGACATGGTTGAATATTTTGGAAGTCAGATGAATGGATATATCTTTACGCAGAACGGTTGGGTTCAAAGCTACGGTACCCGCTGTGTAAAACCGCCGGTCGTTTGGGGAGATGTAAGCCGCCGCTCAGCAATGACTGTTGAATGGTCACTTTTTGCCCAGAAGCAGACAAACAAAATCGTAAAGGGAATGCTAACAGGTCCAGTTACAATCTTAAACTGGTCTTTCCCCCGCGAAGATATTTCTCTTAAGGAACAGGCTTTGCAGATTGGTCTTGCAATACGCGAAGAGGTTTTGGACTTGGAAAAGAACGGAATTAAAATCATCCAGATTGACGAAGCAGCCCTCCGCGAAAAGCTTCCCTTGCGCCACGCAGACTGGCATTCAGAATATCTTGACTGGGCAATTCCTGCATTCCGTCTTGTACACGCAAAGGTTAAGCCAGAAACACAGATTCACACCCACATGTGCTACAGCGAATTTAACGACATTATCCGCGACATAGATGCCATGGACGCAGACGTTATTACATTCGAAGCAAGCCGTGCAGACTTAAAGATTTTGGATGCGCTAAAGGCAGCAAATTTCCGAACAGAGGTAGGCCCTGGTGTTTACGACATTCACTCTGCAAGAATTCCTTCAAAAGAAGAAATTGTAGACGCTCTGGAAAAAATGCTCCTCCGCGTAGAAAAGACAAAGCTTTGGGTAAATCCAGACTGCGGTCTTAAAACCCGTGGAGAAGCAGAAACTATTCCAAGCCTAAAAAATCTTGTTGCAGCCGCTAAGGAAATAAGAAGCAGATAGGAAAAACAATTGGTGTAAGACTTACTTTTTTAGCCTTACGCCATTGTTCTTTATCTTGGCAGGATATTGTTCCACGTATGCAATGCGGCCTCCCAGCACACCAAGCTTTACAACTTCGCTGTCTGTGCCGCCATTCATATTTTCCATTCCGTTAAAGATAAAATTCCCCATGGAAAAAACAATCAGACTTTTGCCGTGCCATTCCGTAGGCTGAAGCACATGGGGATGACTTCCAAAAACAACGTCTGCACCATTGTCGCAAAGTGCTTCATAAAACTGCCGCTGTTTTTTTGACGGAGAAAAATGGTATTCCTCCCCTCCGTGAACATTCACTATAACAAAATAGCCTGCCTTCTTTTCCGCCTTAATCTGCTCCAAAAGCTCATCGCTCTTCCACAAGATGCCAGCACGTGTATCCGTTGCAGTTGCAGTCCTTTCTCCGTTAAAGCCAGACCGCTCAACAGGAAAAGCTCCGCAAGAAATTACGGAAATAGGAAGCCCCTTGATTGTAGTGTGATAAAACTTTTTGGCTTCCTCTTTATTTTTACCAATTCCGCTTGAAGGAATTTTATACTCCGCAAAAGCCGCAAGAGTATCTTTGAATCCGCTTTCGCCATAATCGTAGCAGTGATTGTTTGTCTGCATAAGATAGTCAAAGCCAGCATCCAAAAGTTTGGGAAGAACCGCTTTTTTAAATTTAAAGGTATAAGTCTTTGTCGCGTTTTTCCAAGATTCCGTTACAACCCCTTCCAAATTTCCTATCGTAAAATCCGCACCCCTAAGAATTGGAAGGGTATCTTCAAAAACAGCTTCAAGGCCATCCTTTTTTTCTATAAGAATTTCTTCAACTCCCCTAGCAACCATTATGTCGCCCACGCTTGCAATAGTCACAAGTTCAGGAGAAGTTTTTTTTTCCGGCGCAATAAAAATTTTTTCGCAATATTCAAAAATATCTTTGGAAAGCTTTACTTCAAAAACCGTACAAAGCACACCTTTTTTTACAAGCAGCTTGTAGGATTCATCATCCGCATAAACTCCGTCAACAGGAATAGCCCTGTTCCCCAAAGGAAGCCCCTCCGAATTTGAAAAGCTAATGCTAAGATCCGGAGAATTTGCCGCACCCGATTTTGCAGAAGAAAAATCCGCCTTAACAGAAGGAAGCATAGCCTCTTCTTCCAAGACAAAAAACTTCTGGTTTTCGTCATACTCCTGTGGAAGAAGCGCAATTTCTTTTTGCGACTGAATTTTGCCAGCAACTTTTATGATTGGACCAAAAGCCTTTTCTTTTAGCTGAGCTTTATCCGATTCCTTTACAAAAATGATTCCAAGCTCTTTCTGCGGAAGCGGAGAATCTTTTATGTATTCATCATAAATTTTATCTTCCGCATAAACAATGTATCTTGTGGAGCGGAAGGCTCTTATAGAAAAGATTATGCTAAGCACAAGAAGACAGGCTGCCAGGGCAATAGTAATAATAGTTATTTTATTGAATTGATTTTTCTTAAACATTTTTTTCCTTGTCTTCTATTATACTTAGCAAAATAATAAGTTTCAACAGAATGCGAAGTTAAGGGAAATCAAAGGAAAATTCCCCTGTTTTTGATTACAGCTTCATGAACATCTGCGGGTCCATCTGCACAACAACGGTAAGGTTTCCATTCCTAGTTCTAAGCTCGTCAATCATATCCTTAACCTTTGCCTCGTCCTTTAAGCGTATGCTGTAGCTTATGGTAAAGAGAGTTCCCATGTTGGAAGTTTTTACGTCGGTCAGCTCAGACTTTGAAAGGTATTTATTAAAAACATCATCAAAGGCACCGTTATAATTCATATCCTCAGGAATTGTTATCCGCAGAATCTGATCCTCGGAAAATTTTACGCAGCGGCACATGATAACATAAAAAGTGGAAACGATTATCAAAAGTGTAAAAGCAACAACGTAATATCCCAAAGCAATAGCAACGCCAACTGTAAGCGTAAAGAAAATATAAAAAATATCCTTTGCATCGCCAGGAACAGACCTAAAGCGTACAAGAGCAAAAATACCAGCAAGAGAAAGAGCCTTCTTTAAGTCTGTGGCAATAAGAGGAATTACAACCGCAACAACAATCGGCAAAAGCAGAATTGTAGCCACAACACTCTTTGAATAGGTCCGCCTTTTTTGCGAAAAGCAATATCCCGATGCAATCAAAAGTCCAGCAACAAGGGCAAAACCCATGTTTATAAGAATAGAAACATCCTGTTCGCCAAATTTAAAAAGATTGTTCATACCAATTGTTCTCCTTTATAATAAGCATATTCCGCACCGTATTTAGAAAACGAGCTTTTGTATATTTTTCTCTGCGAAAGAAAATGTGCAAACCACAGCGGAAAAGTCTTAAAAGCCTTTGCTTCCATAAGCCACTGCCCTTCTTTTAAAAGAGACTTTCCGTAAACAGGTGAATCCAAAAACAAGTCTTCCCGCCTGCAAAGAATGTTCCTGTCCAGCGTAAGCCTAAAATCCGAATCGTCCTTGCCAAAGAATGCAAGCCTTTCATAAGAAATAAAAACTTTTGGCTTAAGCTCGTAGCGCTTCATCAAATCCTTAATTTCCAAAAGCACCTGTCTGTTAACATGCTCGCTCTGGGGAATAATTCCGTCTTTTAAGAACTGCTCTGCCTCCGAAAGCGAAAAAGAACTGCGCCTTTTATAAACAAGGCCGTCAAATTTTTTCTTAATCTCCAGAAAAACCCTTTCTCCCTTGTCATGAACCTGGCCGTAGCTTCTAAGCCTAAGCTTTTCCTTATAAATTGGTTTTTCAAGACTTTTAATTATAAGCTCATTGGCATCCGTGTCAAAATAAATGTTTGAAATAGGATAAGTTTTTCCGCCGGGATTATAGGCATCGCTTTTCATTTTTTCGCTCAGCAAAGGAAGCAGCGCATCAACGTCGGCCTGCATGAGAAGATATTTTAATTCTACGCGGTTAAAAATCTCTATTGCCAAAAATTTTCTTTCCTCTATTCTATTATACAGATACTTTGCAATATGTATAGCAAATTTATTCATAAAATCATTTTTAAATTTTGGACGGTGATTTTTTCCGTTCTACCATTCATTCTTTGGCTAACTCGACCGAATATGCCTCTGCGTCACCGCCGTTCCGCCCTTCGCCTATTCGGCTCATACCGCTAGCGCGGTACTAAAGGGGCTCCATGGCGGCGTATGTTTGGTTGTTTTTTTTTCTTGACAAAAGCACTTCCCCATTAAAATAGTATGCAATAGGTCAAAAATTTAACCCAACCGATTATTTGTGGAAAAAGCAGCTGACCGCCTTAAGAAATGGTTAAAAGCCCGCTTTGCATACCTGGATTCCGTCTGGAAATAAAACACATTTCATAGCATTAAGGGGATG
>JAGACC010000140.1 GCA_017614295.1 Treponema sp. | reverse complement strand
GGAATTCTTTATGTTGTTGGAACAGGGCCTGGTTCTTCTGATCTTATGACCCTTTTAGCCGTAAAAACTTTGCAGAAGTGTCCGGTGGTGTTTTATCCTGTTACAAAAAACAAATCCGGTAAGCAGAGTAGCCGCGCGCTTGAAACCGTAAAAGAAGTTGTTGACCTTGGCGGAAAGATTCTTGTTCCACTTGAATTTTCCATGCGCAAAAATGACTCTCTTGTTTACGAAGAGGCTAAGGAAAGTTGCTTGCAGTTTTTAAAAGAGGGAAAGGACTGTGCCTTTGTTACGATAGGAGACCCTTCTGTTTTTTCTACTGCGGGAAAATTTGCCTCTTTGATAAGCGCCTTTGGTTTTGGAATAAAGTTTGTTGCAGGTATAACTTCTTTTTGCCAGGCTGCTTCATCCGCTTCTAGCGTTTTGTGCCAGTCAGGGGAAGACCTTCGCATAATAAGCGGAGACGAATGGTTCTTTGACGGTAGGCTAAGGGGAGAGCTTTCTTCTTTGGACGGCGGAACAAAAGTTGTAATGAAGATGAACAAAAGCCTTGTCCAGATTCTTTTGCTTGTTGAAGAGCTAGGCATTCAGGACAAATGTTTTCTTGTGCAAAACGCATCTATGGAAAATGAGCGCATAATCTTTGGAAATGAATTTAAAAGCTTTGCGGACAAGTTGCTTTTGGAAGAGGGTAGCGGTCATGAAAGCGGAAGGTATTTTTCTGTTTTGATATGCAGGGGCTAGGGCAGTAAAATTAATTTTCCTACTATAAAATATTTACGCTTTTTGTTAGTATGGGTTAGGATTAAGAAAAAATAAGGAGAATATAATGCCGCATATTACAGTTCAGATGTACCCGGGAAGGGACGAGAAGATTAAGCAGAATCTTGCAGAAAAACTTGCAGAGCTTGCCAGCCGTGAGCTTGGACGCGGGATAGAGCATTTTTCTGTTTCTATAGAGGATGTTCCCCAGGATGAATGGAAGGAAAAGGTTTACGATAAGGTTGTGGATGCTTCCAACAAGAACGTATTTGTAAAACCTGGCTATACCATGTAAGGGTATGTTTTTTTTGTTTGCAGCGTAGAGCGGAAAAGAACTAGCCCCGATTGGAAAGGTTGCGCAGCAAGACCGCCGCAAGGCGGGCCGGAGCGTAAGCGTAGCCTTGGAAAGCGGGTAAAAATGCCGTCCTTGGCATTTTTACCCGTGAGTTTTCTTGCGAAAACACACCAGCGGGAATTGCTAACAAATAACGCGCCGTCCTTGGCGCTTCTTGTTTGCGGACCGGTAAAAAAGCCAAGGATTTTTGCCCGGACACGGAGTGCCGGGTACAGTTTAATAAGGCATCTGCTCCATAATAGTAAAAAAGCGAATATTCAGAAATATTTTCACTTGTCAAAGTTGCTTTTATGGGGTATATTATAATTGCTGTTGACACGTGTTGATAGATTCCATGGAGGAAAAATGAAAGTTTTAGTTATTGGCGGTGCGGGCTATATTGGAAGTCATGTTGTAAAGGAACTTATGGCTAAGGGCCACACGGTTGCCGTTTTTGATAACCTTTCAAGCGGTTTGATTCAGAATCTTTACCCAGGAAACGAATTTTTTGCGGGCAGCATTCTTCACAAGGAAGAGTTGGACTCTGCTTTTGCAAAGGGCTTTGATGCTTTTGTAGACCTTGCGGCTTTTAAGGCAGCGGGCGAGAGTATGGTTCAGCCGGAAAAATATTCTATTAACAATATTTCCGGTACGATGAACATTTTGAACAGCGCTTTAGAACACAAATGCCTTAACATGGTTTTTTCTTCCAGTGCGGCGGTTTTTGGCGAACCACAGTATCTTCCGATTGACGAGAAGCATCCCAAGAACCCGGAGAACTACTACGGTTTTACCAAGCTTAAGATAGAGGAATTTATGGGCTGGTACGAGAAGCTTAGGGGATTGCACTTTGCGGCTTTGCGCTATTTTAATGCTGCAGGCTACGATCCTACCGGCGAGCTTTACGGTCTTGAAAAGAATCCTGCAAACCTTCTGCCTGTTATGATGGAGGTTGCCTGCGGAAAGAGGGAAAAGATAAGCATTTTTGGAAACGACTATCCTACCCGCGACGGAACCTGCATCCGCGACTACATTCATGTTACGGATTTGGCCAGCGCACACGTTCTTGCCCTTGAATACATTGCAAAGGAAAAGAAGAGTCTTACCCTTAACCTTGGAACTGGTAACGGCATTACTGTAACTGAGATGCTGGAGGCTACAAGGCGCATTACCGGCAAAGAGATTAAGGCTGAATACGTTGGTCGGCGTGCGGGTGATCCTGCCCAGCTTACCGCTACTTCTGCTCTTGCAAAGGAAGTGCTTGGTTGGGAGCCTCATTATTCCGATGTGGATACGCTTATTGGTTCTACTTGGAATGCCTATAAAAAGTATTTTGGGCTTTAAGTCGAATTTCGAGTTCTTGGTAAGAAATATGTCATTATCGGGCTAGCTAGAAACTTCGTTGCGAAAGACCCGATAATCCGTTTTAAAAGATTAACGGATCAAGTCCGGTAATGACAGGGCTTCGTAAAACTTTAAATTTGATCTATTTAGTATGAATGCCATGGTTCAAAAGACCATGGTATTTTTTTTGTTGGCGAGATCGTTTTTATAATACATTTCTTGCTTGCCATAATTTAAAAGCGCATGGACGCGCGTATTAGCAGCGTACAGAGTTGCTCTGCGATTCTGCAATCCTTAAAAAAGTCCAAGGAGGGATTTTTTTATGGCAGGTATTCACTCTGGATGTTTTTTAGGCTTTGCATGATGTGACGCTTTTTTATGTCGTCTCCGCCGGTTAAAAGTTGGAGTTGCCGTCTTGCTTCTTTGCGGGTGGAATTGTCCTGGTAGCTGCAAGTGCATGTTTGGGTAAGGTAGCCGTTTGAAGCGCAGTGTTCTTCAATAAGGTGTACGCTTGAATAATATAGCGGGCGGATAACGGAAAGCGGATATTTTTTGTACTTGAGAACTGGCGGCATTGTGCAGAGGCTTGCCTTGTTCAGCATGTTCATTAGAAGTGTTTCCAGGATGTCGTCCAGATGGTGTCCAAGCACAAGCTTTGTGTAGCCGTTTTTTATTGCGTAGTCCAAGAGTTCGGTCCGTCTTTGGGTTGCGCACCAGAAGCAGTTCATTTTTTTACCGGGCTTTAGGCGGCCTAGGACGTTCACGTAAATGCTTACCAGAGGAACTTGCCATTGTTCAAAGAGGGAAGAAATTCCTTCTGGCAGGGGAGGAGTTATTTCGCTCTGAATGTGGAGGGCTGTAAAGGTAAAGTCTTCTTCCTTGCGCTGGCTGCGGTTTGCAAGGTATTCAATAAGAGCCGTTGAATCTTTTCCGCCTGATGCTCCCACTAAAAGCCTGTCCCCTTTTTCTATCATGCCGTAGTCGTAAACAGCCTTGTCTATAATGCCAAAAAGCCTTGGGTTTGCCATAAGGGCAGTATACAAAAAAAATTAGCGCGTGGGCAAGACATCTTATTTTTTTTTTTCTGCGGCACTTTCTACAGCGCAAGCCTCATTTTGTCCGCAAACATCTTGCCATTTTTTAGGGGCTTTCCGCACTTCCGCTTTCGCTCCATTCCTCGCTCGAAGCTGCGCTACGAGTTCGGAACGCCTCCGGCGGTGCTCCAATCCCTGCCGTGGCTTGCTCCCCGAATAAGAAAGTTTTCTCGGCTAACGGATATTTTGCCCTTTAAAAAGGGAGCATCGAAAAACATAAAAACTATACAAAAAAAAACTTGATGGAAAAGAAATAGGCTAAGCACTGTCGATAGCTTGCGTTTTGCCGTTGGTTCGTATTATTATGGAGCAATGGGTGTGGAAATTCTTGAAATGGTATTCGGTTATATTCTTATTTGGTTCATTGGTGCAATTTCTATTTTAATAGGCTGGGGAGGAATGTTGGTAATAAGATATAAACATTCCATAAACGAGCCCTTTGTTATTTACAGTGTTGTAGTGTGGGAAACATTGTGGTTAATAGCAGTTCTAATTTTCATTTTTTATCCTGAGTTT
>JAGACC010000003.1 GCA_017614295.1 Treponema sp. | reverse complement strand
GGGGCAAAATCTTTTCACTCATATTTATTCCTCCATTAAGCACCTGCGCTACCATAATGTTTTAGCCCTAATTTCCAAAATATGCAAGAAGCACTTCCTGTAATAAGGGCACTGAATGGGGCTGCAAAGGCTAATAGTGGCCTTTCCAAGTTCTTGCCAAGAAGAAGTGCAACAGGGTAGTAGCCTGTAAATGCGTATGGAATAACAAAAGTCAAAATTCCCTGCATTCATTTTGAATAAATTGGAATCGGATAGTCCGTGTAGTTTTTTAGGCCGTAGTTGTTGTTGGTCAAAAGAGAAACTATCTCTTCGCTCTTGATTGTCCAGAAACTAATTGTTCCGGTAAAGATTGTGATAGAAGAAAAAATCACGAATGCGCTAATCATATTAAGAGCGTAAAAACCAACTGATGCGGCCGTCCATTCAATGGTAAGCTTATTCATGCTGTAGATCCAGAAGCCAACGGAAAAGGCAAGCCGTGGAATAAAGGTGTATTGGAACTGCTGCAATACCATGTACAAAAGCGGATTAATTGGTCTTGTTAAGTACAAGTCAAATTTTCCGCTTCGCACAAGTTCCCCCATATCCTTCATTGGGCTCCAAAAGAAGAAGCAGCTAAAACTGTAGCTAAGCCAACTGGTTGTGAACATAAAAATAACTTCGTTTGCGCTCCAGCCGGCTATTCCGTCAAAGTTATGGAAGATGACCATAAAGCCTGCACAGTACACGCCTATTAGGATTGTGTTTGCAATCAGCTCAAACAAAAGCGCACAGTGGTAAGCCATCTTGCCCTTTAGATATATAACTACAAAGTGCTTGTAAATCTTAAAAAGATTCATTTCAACCTCCTTGAACGACAAGTTTCTTGGTTCCTGTTTTCCATGCCATCTTCATAAGGATGAATAGAACGGCAAGCCAAAAGACCTGAACCATAAGCTTTGACAAAAGAATTTTTGTATCCATAGGATTTGTTATTATGGTTACAGGAATTTCATACATGGCACGGAATGGAAGAAAAGAATTTATCTTCTTTAAAAATTCCGGGAACATTGCGCTTGGAATCCAAGAACCAGACAAAAGCTTGTATATTGCACCAAGAAGCATGTTCAGCGGCCAAGTAACGATAAGCCAAAAAGCCATAAGACCAATCGTAAGCGAATACAAAAATTGGATTGCATAGGCAAGGCACAATGACGCAATACCAAAAAATATTTGGCTTTTGCAAACAAGCGGCATTCTAAAAAAGAGTACCGACGCTACAGTCAAGGGAATGCAGCAAGTTAAAAACTTTATTGCGCTTTTTCCTATATGCTTGGAAAGAACCATTGCTCCAAAGTTGATGGGTCTTATAAGCTGGCTTGCTATGTTGCCACTTTGGATTTGTTCGTTTATCCATTGTATTGCATCACATTCGATGAAGGTGGAAATAATTGTTGCTATGATTACGTAGCGGATTACTCCATCCCTTGCAAGAGACAAGTCAGTTTTTGTTTGCGACATGAATAGGGCGTTCCACAGGCAATACTGCATGTAAAGGTAAATTACCTTTGACAAAAATGTAGCCCAGATGGAAGATGGATATGCCAAGTGCTCCTTGATTCCTATTGCCATGTAGTCAAAATACTTACGCATTAACTGCCCCCTTTTGCCTGCCGTAGTCTTCTGGCATTCCGTTAAGGTAAATCTTTTTTATGATTTCCTCCAAGTCTCTAGTCTTGTGCATAGCCTTAAGTTCAGTTAGAGTGCCGTCGTAAAGCAAATTTCCCTTGTCTATAATGAGCATCTTTTCGCACAGGGTTTCTATGTCGGAAACATCGTGGGTTGTAAGGATTATGGTTGTCTTACGCTCCTTGTTTACAGCAAGAATAAAATTCCTGATACGCTCCTTTGAAAGCACGTCGATTCCGATTGTTGGTTCATCCAGGAATAAAACATCCGGGTTGTGCAATAGGGATGCGGCTAAGTCTGCCTTCATTCTTTGCCCAAGGCTTAAAAGTCTGGGAGCTTGATTTATGAATTCATCAAGACCAAGAATGTCGGAAAACATTTCCATGTTTTGCTTGTAAACGCTGTCCGGAACACCGTACATGTCCTTAAAGAGTTTGAGTGTGTCCAGAACCGGAATGTCCCAGCAAAGAACGCTCTTTTGTCCAAAGACAGTTCCTATCCTGAGCATAATCTTTTTGCGCCCCTTTGGAAAACTTAGGTTGTTTATGGAAACGCTTCCTCCGTCCGGGGTAAGTATTCCGGTAAGCATTTTTATTGTTGTGGATTTACCTGCTCCGTTTGGACCAATAAAAGCCGCTATCTCTCCAGTTGGGATAGAAAAAGAAATATCGTTTACTGCAGTCTTAAAGGTTCTACCCTTTAGCCTGTAAATTTTTGTTAAATTGTTTGCTATAACTGCCATAATCGCTAGAACCTCCTCGCTCTTTTCTGTATAATATCAAAAAAGGAACGATTAGTAAAATTGAATTATTTGAATAAAATCATTGTAAAAAATGATGATAAAAAGGAGGCAGATGATGAATATTTTTCAGCTTGAAACCTTTGCAAAAATTGCGGAAACAAAGAATTTTACTTCTGCGGGGAACATTTTGGGCTATGCGCAGTCAACGGTTACTACGCAGATAAAGCAGCTGGAAGACGAACTTGGCTGCCTATTGTTTGACCGTCTTGGAAAGTCCATTATTCTTACGGAAGAAGGTGAGCGTCTTTTAGGCTATACGGAAAAAATGCTGCAGTTAAAAAGGGAGATATTTCTGGAAGTTCCTTCTGCAAAAGAACCGTCCGGTGTTATAAAACTTGGCATTTCTGAAAGCCTCTGCTACGAAAACTTTCCAAAAATTCTTCTAAAATACCGGAAAAAATATTCCAAGGTGAACATTCATATTCAGTTTATAAACCATGCTACTTTTCCGCAAATGCTAAAAAGCGGAGCGTTGGATTTGGTTTACACGCTGAACCCTTTAATAGAAAATGACGAGCTTTGTCTTTTGGAAAAAAAGAGGGAGCATCTGGCATTTTTTGCAAGCCCAAGGCATCCACTTTCCCAACTGGAATCTATTACGGAAAAGGATTTGGAAGGAGTACCTTTGCTTTTAACGGAAAGCAACTGCAATTTTAGGCACATGCTTTTGGCGGACTTAAGAAAGCGGGGTGTTACTCCAACCATAGCCCTGGAAACCAGCAGCAAAGAAATTCTAAAACAGTTTGCGATAAACCAGCTGGGTGTTGGTTTTATGCCGGAGATGGCAGCCGTTAGCGAAGTAAAAGAAAAAAAACTTTGCCGCCTTAACTGGCAAGGAGATGATTTTCCAATATATTCCCAACTGATTGTCTACAAAGGAAAGCGTCTTAGCCGTGCTAGCGAAGAGCTAAAAAATATGCTGATGCCGTAGTTTTTTGGTTGACAATACCCCCCCCCGGTATAAAATTGAAGGAGATCCTTATTTTAAGGGGGAATTTATGAAAAAGTTTAGGAAAGTTATTGCCGCTCTGTTTTTTGCGGTTTTTGGCATGGCAGCTTTTGCATACGAAGGTGAAGGTATTATCCGTGGGGTGGTAGACAGCACTCATTTAAAAATACGCAATATTGGGGGCAGAAATGAAGAAGAGCGAATTCTTATTCCAGACTGCAAAATTTACGATGAAAATGATGAGCTTGTAGAAAAACCAAACTTTGGCAGTATGGTAAACAGAAGGATTTATTACCATGCCAATGAAAATAGAGAAATTACAGCCATTTACATAATGGTTAACGGCTATGAATGGCATTCATACAGGGGCAAGGGGAGGGATCTTAAGACTATAGAAGGAACTTACGTAAATATATATGACGGAAAACTTCACTTTTTCCCCTATGGTTCAAAAAGCATGGCAGAATACAACTGCGGTTCCCCTGTTATTTATAATGAAAACAAGATTAGAAGCGGCACCCCGGGGGACATTTTTACCAGTTCAAGAAAAATCCGCGTAGTTTATGAAGTGGGGAATTCCGGAGAAAAATATGTTCTGGACATTTATATGCTTCCTGCCCAATACGATTTTGCAACCAAAACTGTAGGCGGAAAGGCAGAAAAAGCTACAGCTGTAAACGATGACGGCTGGGGGGACAAGGGGCTTAGCGAAGAAGTCTGGGACGGTTGGAATGACCGTATGGGCGCAATAGACTATACTGTTTCCGAAGGTTACGGATATTTTAAATCTGAGAAAAACAGTCAGGTAAAGATTGCAAGAAAAGATGGAAAATACAAGTTTTTTAAGAACACAGGCGCCTTATGCGTTTGCAGGGCTATAAATGTAGACGGCAAAAAATGCTCTTGGGGAAAGATAAAGCTTGGGCAGTATGTTCGTTATCTTGTTGTAAAGTTTAATAATACGGGAGATGAGCAGGTTGTAGAAGTAAGGGCTTTGAAGGAAGGAACAAAATTTGACGAAAACCGTTTTGTCCCGGAGAATCAGGAAAGGGTTGAAATTTTGCATTCAAGAATGAAAAAGAAGAGCAACGACGTATGCCAGGTTATGCTTTTCACCACGGAAAAGTGGGAGGACTACTATATAGACGAAAATACAAGATTCTATGACTCCCTTTTGCGCAGTGTAAACAAACCGCCATTTGATGCGCTTTATTTTACTTACTACGAAAAAGACGGCAAAAAATATATCTATGACCTTTACGGCAGGGAATATGACACTTGGTAAATAAAAAAAGGGGGTGCCTAACAATTAGACATCCCCTTAATGCTATGAAATGTTTTTTATTTCCAGACGGAATCCAGGTATGCAAAGCGGGCTTTTAACCATTTCTTAAGGCGGTCAGCTGCTTTTTTCTGGTTTTTGCATTTGGCAGATTCTTTTTCCAGTTCGTTTCCGACCAATTCATTGTTGCCAATGTTAGCCCAAACCTTCTGGTCTTCTGTAAAGCTCTTGGCATAATTTTTTGTGATAAAGTCTATGTTTGCCAAAAGCTTATCCACTGTTTTTCCAGCCTTAATTGTCTTCCACTTTGCTTTTACTGCACTCTGGAACCAAGGCTCGTTTACGAATACCATCATCCACGGGTTGCAGTGCTTCTGTTCCCAATGGCTTACGTCCCACTGCTTTACCGCAGCATGGAGGCCTTTTCCGTCTGCACAGAAATTCTTGTTGCCCATTGTTGAGTCAAAGTCCCAAGGTGCTTCAAAATAAATCTTTTTGTTACCTTCAGGACCAAAGTCAGCAGTAAAGTAGAAGCTTGAATAATACAAGTCCGGGTCACAGACAATTTCTGACAAAATATATGCTTCAACCATTGAGTCAATGTCTATAACCTTAGAAACGCATTCGCGTGCATTTGAAGCCTTTGACTTTACCAAGTTCTTGTAGTCTTTGTCAAACTCAAAGTATTTCTTGTTGTAAGCGGCTTCGTAGCAGATTTGCCACACACCGTTTACATAATTGTCTATGAATTTTACCTGAGACGGGTTGGTTATATCGCTTTTTATCGTATAGCCAGCTTCTAGTTTGCTGATGTCTACGGCATCTCCTTTTATATCTTTCATGTTGCCAACGGACTTAAAGGCGAAGTTGTTCTTTTCGGCATAAGAGTATCCGTCAAATTCCAGCAAATAACCGATGTCTGTCTTTTTGTAGTCTTTTTTTGCTTCCGTAATGTTTACACGGTCTTTTCCCACTTCCTGGAGTTCTGCCAAGACGTAGACGCCCAAGAACTTATTGTTTACGTATACTTCGGCAAGCCTAAAGTCGCTTTTGTATCCGGATGCAATCATGTGGGCAAGGTAGAGGCCTGTTGCATCTCTTGAAAAAGACCAGTCCTTGTAAGAAGCCAAAAGAACCCAGTCCCTGTTTTTCTTGCCTTCGTTCATTCCCAGTACGGACTGCTCTTCTTTAAATCTTATGCGAAGAGGCTTTTTGTCGTAGGAAGTTGTCCAGTTGCCGCGGACTTTTACCTTGGCATCTGCATTGTTAATAGCTGTTGTCTTGTTGCCGTCTACAATTGTTACCTTGCATTCTTCGTAGTAGGGCACAGGGTCATCTTTTATTTCTCCCCATGTCTTGCGTTTTTCCGTTACGACCGAAGCTACAGGTTTTGTTACAAAGTCATTGTTGCCGGATTTTGAGCTGATTTTAATTACAGGTATGTTTTCTGTAATACCAGGCTTAAAATTCGGGTCAGGGGCTGTTTTTTTCTGCGGGAAAGCAGCTAGCGAAGCAAAGGATAGCAGAGTCAGCGGTAAAAGAAATTTTTTCAT
>JAGACC010000139.1 GCA_017614295.1 Treponema sp. | reverse complement strand
TAATTTGTGCTTTTGGACTGCATTCGATGCCTTCTCTAAACAAATCTATAAGTTTTTCTACAAGTTCTTTGTATGTTTGCATTGATTCTGTTTTACATTTATACAGTTCAGTTTCTTCAAAGAACATTTTTGTCATCTCAATTGTTGTGCCGTCGCTATCATCGGTTTCCTCAAAATCTTCAAACGAGAATTTTGAAAACTCTGAAAGAGAAATGTCCCATGTGTTTCCTCCGCAAGAGACTTTTGCCTCTTCCGGGAAAAATTGAATTGTTATAGGATATTTTGAAATTTCATAAACAAGGGTACTTCCTTCACTTAGTTTCCAAGTGCCAGAACCTAATTGTTCGATAATGTCAGAAAAATTCATATATACTCCTTCTTGTTTTTTTATTTGTTCAGCGGGTTTTCTGTTTTCCTGCTGAATAATCATTTCTTTTTTTCTTAATTTTTCAGGCTCTTCTGCTTTTTTCTGCTCTATACGCTTTTCTTCTTCTTTCCTAAGCCTTTCAGCTTCTTCTGCTTTTTTCTGTTCTATACGCTTTTCTTCTTCTTTTCTAAGCCTTTCGGCTTCTTCTGCTTTTTTCTGTTCTATACGTTTTTCTTCTTCTTCTTTTCTAAGCCTTTCAGCTTCTTCTGCTTCAGCGGCTTTTCTTTTGTTTTCTTCTTCTTCCATATATTTTTCATAATCTTTTTTGGGATTGAATGAAGAGATGTACAGTTTGTTTCTGTCCTTGAACTTTCCGAGTATAATCAGAAAAAAATCAACTATGGTAATTGCTAGCCAAGCTAAAGTGGCAAAAGAAGATACTATATTGTCTGTATCCAAAAAAATCACTAATCCTAGCAATAAAATTCTTATAACGCCAAGTAATGTTCGACCTGCATAAAAACCGTATAATGACAATAGATTTGTCATAGGAATAATAAACAAGATAAGCAGTATAAGACGGCTTTTTGATGATTTCTGCTGCATGTTATCTCCTTGCTAATTTATGTTCATGTGTCGATTTTTATAATTATTTTTTTTGCTCACCATTTTTTTTAATTAATTCGGCTATGGTATAATATGCGAATAGAATTAAAAATGGCAAAATAAGCATAACAATTAAAGATACAAATGTGTTGTTTGCATAAATGTTAATACTGCGCCTTATTATGCAGAGAAAAATTTCTAAAACATATATTGAAAAAGAAAATATGGTGCCTTGTTTTTTTTTCGTAATCATATCCATTTTGTGAATAACAAAAGCCAAAACGATTCCGATTATTAACGTTATTAAAAGATTCATTTACTATCCTCTATTTGTCAAGTGCATGTTTCTTATTTGGAGATGCGTAACACAAATCACTTCTTGAAGAGCGTAAAGTCATTCCAACGGTCTTTACTTCTTCTCCGCAATAAATACAGTGTTTACCGTCAGAAATCGCAATATGTTTGCCTACAGGACTGGAAGGGCATTTGTCCCCATTAGGTGTTCGTAAAGAAAAACCTATTGACTTAACCTCTTTTCCGCAATAACGACAATTCATAATTTGCTTCCTCCATAAAATTAAAATTATTACTTATTCCTAGTGTGAATACTAGATAATAATAATATTTAAAACTTACTGTTGTCAAGTGGAAAATAGCTACTTTTACCGTATCATTAGCTTATGACACAGATGGAATTACGTCAAAATCTTTCAGCAAATATAAAAATATATAGGAAAAGGCTTTCGCTAACACAAGAGAAATTGGCAGAGAAGTCGGAATTGTCCTCTCAGACTATAAATGATATTGAGGGGTGTCGTACTTGGGTTAGTGATAAATCTTTGGTAAAGATTTCTGAAGTTCTATATACAACCCCGTCTGATTTGCTTCTATCAAAAGTTGAGGAAGTAGAAAACTCTCCTTTGTCTGATAAGGATTTGCTGCGATTAAAGGCTAGACTTTCAATGGGGTTTGAAGCGCAAATTAATTTAATTTTTGATGAATTGTTTGCTATGCGAAAAGAGATTGGAAAAAAATAAGCCTAAAAAATATGCATTTAGCTTTTGAGTTTGTATAGAAAACTTTTGGTTGCAGTTGCAAAATATGCTTTAATAAAAAACATTTCTTGGCAGACGCGCAAGGGATTGGAGGGGCGGCGTAGCCGTTGGCGGTGGAGCATGGTTGGCAAAGCCATGGCTGTTTTTCTTGAGCATTAATGCTTGAGGGTATGGTGGTTTTGAGAGCCTCAACCACCGCCAATGGAGCCGAAAGGCGGAACCCCGCAAAGCCCGGTGGCAGCTTGCTGACATGCGCCCAGAAGAAGATTAGTATTCCCTAAGGTGCTTTTTTCTGCGTTCAAGAAAATATTTTTCGTTTAGGAAGGGTTTGGAGACTGCCTGCTTGTAGTTGGGGTCTTCTTCTAGCTGGCGTATGGTGTAGATTTTTGAGCCGGGGATGCTTTTGTTGGAAAGCTGAACCTTGTAGTAGTTGGCGGCTATGCGGGTGGAGAAGGGGTAGTATTTTGAAAGGTGCACCGCAAAAAAGTAGCTGTCTCCCCTTACCATGTAGATGTAAAATACCGGGCGGGTGGTTGGAACGTACTGGGGGTCGTAGAGCTGGTCAACTTTGCGCACAAGGCCCTTTTCTATTTCTGCAAAGAAGTCTTTTGCCGGAACAAGTTCGTGGGGATTGGGGTTTGTGTCTTCGCAGTATTCTTTTTGGATTCCGTTAAAGATGAGTGCGTAGGTTTCTTTTGCAGAGTTGTTCTGAAGGGGGTAGTGGCCTGTCTTTGCCTTGTATTCTTCTATTAAGCTTCCGTAGTAGGCAAGGTGCTTGAGCCTTTCTATGTCGCAGTCGTCCTGAAGTTTTTTTTCTATTCCGGTAAGTTCAGGGTATGCGTTTTTTAGGTAGTCAATTTCTTCTTCTGATTTTTCCGGACTCTGGATTTTTTCTTCCACAAGATGGGCTATTGCTTCCGTTGCGGGATTTTTTTTGCTGAATGAAAGTTCCATCTTGGAGATTCTGTTGGGCCATTCAAGTATTACCGTGTTGCCTTTCCTGTAGCCGTTTTCGCAGTTGTGGGTTCCAAAGCTTAGCCTTGTTCCGTCAAAGACCATCTGAATCTTTTCGCCCACTATGTTGAATTTTACGCTTGTTCCAAGTACGCAGGAAAAGAGTTCTTCTGCAAGTTGCAGGCTTGCTTGTTCGGATGTTAGAAGGTCGTAGCTTCCGTTTACGCTTTTGCCTTCTTTAATAAGGGATTCTTCTGCGGAGAAGAAATTTTTTATTTGGAATTTTTCTTCTGCATATTTTGCGCTTTTGATTTTTGCCTTTAGGGAGTCAACGTCTTTTTGCAGGTTGCCAAGTTCCTTTTTGTGCTGGATGTTGTATTCCCTTATGTTTGCGTAGGAGCTTGCCGGGTAATAGGCTATGTATGTTTCTTCTGCAACAAAGTTTAGCGCCTGGGAAAATATTTTGCATGCGAATAATATGGAAAGTAAAATTGTTGCCGCAGATTTTTTCATTTGCTTTTCTCCTTTTTAATTTTATGCCAATACTTTTATGCTTGTGCAGGCATTTCGCAAACAATGAATGCGTTTGTTATGTGCCAGGCAAAGGCCGTCTTTTTTGAGATTGATTCAAGTAGCTTTGCAACCTGCCTTACGCTTTCCTCTCCAAGCTCTGCAAGAAGGAATGAGCCGTATTCGGAGTTTTCCGTGTCAAACCAGCGCTCTATTTCTTTTTGCGAGACGGTTCTCATTTCTTCCAAGGTCTGCACTCTTAGCGTAACTTCCATGCCTTCTTTTTGAAGTGAATCTTTTATGTCTTCTGCGCTCCATGCAAACAGTGGGTTTGAGCTGTTTGAAAAGAATTTTTCTTCTGCGCTTTCCATTTCTTTTAGGACGGGCTTTATTCCTTCTATAAATTCATCCGTGTATTCACCTGCGCATACTTTTCTTTTTTCACTGTCATTTATTACGCCAAGGATTAAAGAAGATATGTGCTGCCCGCATGACGGGATTCTTTGCGAAATGATTATCCTTGCGTCTTTGGAAAGAAGCGGCTCTTCGTCTTTGTTGCCGGGAGTGCTTGCTTCTCCAAAGGCTATGTCCCTTCCTGATTTTTCTTTTCCGAAGAACATGGTTTTTATTTGTTGTGCAAATTCATATATGTCTTTTGCGGAAGAAAAAATGTCGCGTAAAAATATCCTGTCAAAAATGTTGTCGCCAAAACTTTTTGCGGCTAATGCGTAGTCCTTTGGGTTTGATGCAAGGGAAAGACAGGGCTTATCCAAATCTCCAAGTGTGGAAGCGTATTGGCTTAGTATGTCTATTCCTCCCTGGGTACGGCATGTTCCGCAGGTAAGACCTTCCGGTGTTAGCCTCATTATGTGGAAGAGGAGTAGTGCGTCGTCCGCGTTAAAGACGAGTGTCCTGTGGTGCCTTCTTAGCTCTGCCGCCTGAATCATTGTGTCGCGTATAAGGGTGAGTGTTTGCGCCCTGTTTGAATCCAGCCTTCTTCTCCAGCTTTTTTCCGCATTGTCTAGTGCAGATGAGCGCTTTCCGTCTGGGGGTGAAAAGGTAAGGTTTTCTTCCGTCTTTTTAAGTCCGTGCAAGTGTCCGCTTTTTTGCCACCAGCTTTCTGCCGGGTTTACCTGCAAGTCCTTTGCGGAATTTTCGTCTGTAAGAAGCGATGCTATCTGAAGCTCCCTTCGCGAAAGAACTTCTTCCCTTATTTTGTTTTCGTAGCCCTGCTTGCTTGGCGTATAGAATACCTTTCCCATGAGCGCGTCCGGAAGGTATTGCTGGGCAACCCAGTGGTCTCGGTATGCGTGGGGGTAGAGGTAGCCTGCTCCGTGTCCAAAGCCTTCTGCGTCTCTGCTTGCATCCCTAAGGTGGTTGGGTACGTCTGCGTCTTCTTTTTCTACAGATGCAAGTGCGTCAAAGAATGCCATGGATGAATTTGATTTTGGTGCGGTGGAAAGATAGAGTGCGGCGTGTGCCAAGAAATATCTTCCTTCCGGCATTCCAACCCTGTCGAATGAAGCGGCACAGCTTTGCACTACGGCTATTGCGTACGGATCTGCAAGACCTGTGTCTTCGCATGCGCTTATTAACATTCTTCGGAAGATAAAGTCTGGGTCTTCTCCGGCCTTTACCATGCGGGCAAGCCAGTAGCAGGCAGCATCCGGGTCTCTTCCCCTAAGGCTTTTTATGAATGCTGAAATTATGTCGTAGTGGTAGTCTCCGTCCCTGTCGTAAAGCACCACTTTTTTTTGTATGGATTCTTCTGCACATTCACGGCTTATGTAGATTGTGCTTCCCCATGCAGGCTTTGGAACTGTTGCGTTTGGTTCCCATTCCGCAGGCGTGGTTTCTACTGCAAGTTCCAGTGCGTTTAAAAGGCTTCTTGCGTCTCCGTTTGCAGTCTCCACCAAGTGTTCCAGGGCTCCTTCTTCAAACTGAACCTTGTAGTGGCCATAGCCTCTTTCTGTGTCCGAGAGAGCTTGGTTTGCGGCGTTAAGCAGGTCTGCTTTTGTTAGCGGCTTTAGCTGAAAGACACGGCTTCTGCTAACAAGTGCCTTGTTTACTTCAAAGAAGGGGTTTTCTGTTGTTGCGCCTATTAGGATGATTGTTCCGTTTTCCACCCAAGGCAAAAGTGCGTCCTGTTGGCTTTTGTTCCAGCGGTGCACTTCGTCTACAAAGAGGATTGTCTTTTTGCTGTAGAGCTTTCGCTGCTCTTCTGCCTCGGCAATGGCTTTTCTTATGTCTGCCACTCCGGTAAGAACAGCATTGAGCGTGATAAAGTTTGATTTTGTGTGGTTTGCTATTACGCGGGCAAGGGTTGTCTTTCCAGAACCAGGCGGGCCGTAGAAGATTACGGATGTTAGCTGGTCTGCAGCTATTGCTCGGCGCAGAAGCCGTCCCTTTCCAACGATGTGGTCCTGACCAATGTATTCGTCAAGGGTTCGCGGCCTCATTCTGGCTGCTAGCGGTTCATGCTGAATTTGGGGTGCGCCGAAAAGTTCATCCATATTTACACCATTTACACCGCTTGGAAGTGCTTTTTAGTTTCCGTCTGAGCTGCTGGAATCTGTACCGTCACGGTTCCAGGTGTTGCGTTCCCTGTAGTATGCGTATAGACCAACTTCGTCAAATGAAATTGATGAATTTTTTACAGAACCGTATATTGTCTGGTAAGCATATTCGTCCGTTTGGCCTTCCGGCTGCGTGCTGTCAAGAACGTATGTTGTGAATACGCGGCCTGTTAGGATGGAAAGTGCGTTGTTTCCGCTCCTAAAGTCCGAATCTCCGCCTATTACGTTGCCGGAAGAATTGATTGGTACACGCTTGATTCCTGTTGCAGTTCCCAAAAGAAGGTAGTCTGCCGTTACGCTGATTGAAAAAATCTGACCGCAGTCAAGGTCGCGGGAATTTGAGTCTGTGTTAGGGTCTGGTCCCCAGTAGATTTCATCATCGCCGCTTTTGCCCCAGTAGTACATGGAGTCTTTTTTTGCAAGGGCATAGAATGTGGAGAATTTATCTCCCGCAGCCTTGCAGTATTTTGTGCTTGCGTTTTCTACGTTTGCGCTTGTACCCGAAAGACTGAATGTTTTTCCCGTTTCGCTTGAATCGTCGTAGAATCCAAAGTATGCAGAGCGGCCAGCTGTGGAAAGGTTTCCGCCTGATGAATAGCTTTGAACCTGGTTGTCAAAGAGCACAAGTTCATCGTCTTCGTCTATGTCGTTAAGGTTTACGCCTGGAATATTTACCCTGCTCCATGAAGTTCCGTTGGAAGAGCAATAGATTGCAGCATTGTCTGGAAGGTTTTTTCCCTCCGATTCGTCTGCATCCCATTCAATTGCCAGGGCATAGATGTAGCTTGAATCTGATGCAAGGAATGTTATTGTTCCGTCTGTAAATGATGTGGAAACTTCGCGCCACTGCTTGTTCTCTCCGCCGCCTTCGTAAGATGCAAGGGCAGGCTTTCTGTATATCATGTTATTGCAGCAGTAGATGTAATTGTTAAAAGGTACGATAGAACGTATGTCTCCGCGGATACCGTTTGTCTCAAGCTCTACTTCGTTTGCTATCATTTCGTAGATAGGGTCGTGGCAAGAGCTAAGGAGTGTTGCCGTCCAAAGAGTTGCTATTGTAAGAATTGCTGGTAATATTTTTTTCATCTTTTTTCCTTTTAAATTAGAAGAAGTAGCGTGCTGTTATACCGGCATTGAAGAACTGCATCCAGATGTTTTTTTCTCCGGTTCCCCAAGCTTTGCAGAACTGGGGCATAAAATTGTATGAAGCATCCAGACCCAAGGACCAGCTGTCCGCTATCCTGTAGTGAATACCGGCTTCCGGTCTAATAAGCAGGCCAGGCCAGTAGGTGTTGTTGTTGTAGGTTTCCCATGCGCAGCCAATTCCAAGCGTAACAGGGAATTCAAATTTTCCCAGTGTTGGGTGGTATGATGCGGTTATTACAATAGGAATATAGTTAAAGATATTGTCTCCAATCGTCGTGTTAAAACCGAATATTACGTCTGCTCCGGCAGAAAATATTGGTGTTATAAAGACGTGGTAGCCAAGCATTCCAAGGCCGCCAATCTTCATGTGTCCGTCGTCAAAAGGGTTCAGCGGGCGCATTGGAATGGAAAAATCAAGCCCAACCTTAAGGAACTGGTCACCCTCGTGGTTGTACTGGGTATTGTCGTAACGAACAATTCTCTCTTTTTCGTGCTTTTCCTGGAGTTTCTGGTCATCTTCGTAGACATCCTGTGCATGGAGTGCAAGCGGAGAAAAGAATGCGATGGATGCCATAAGGCTAAGTATAGGTAAAATACGTTTCATAAATCCTCAAGTCTAGTAATTATCAAAAAAATATGTATAATAATAGCGAATTTGCCTTTCAAATTCAACACTTATAAAAAAAATGATGAGGAACAAGGTTACATGAGCGCAGAGATTATTGACGGAAAAAAAATAGCCGCAGAAGTTAAGTCCGACGTTGCAGCAAAGGTGGCAGCCCTTAAGGAAAAGGGAGTTACCCCCTGTCTGGCAGTTATTCTAGTGGGAGACAACCCCGCAAGCGTAAGTTACGTTACCGGAAAGCGCAAGGCTTTGGCAGAGGCAGGAATGGCCGACCGCAGCATGGTTCTTCCAGAGACTACTACGGAAGAAGAGCTTTTGAGCCTTATAGAAAAGCTTAACAACGACGATTCTGTCCACGGAATACTGGTTCAGCTGCCGCTCCCCAAGCACATAAACGAGCAGAAGGTTACGGACGCAATCTCTCCGCTAAAGGACGTAGACGGATTCCACCCGGTTAGCGTAGGAAACATGCTCATAGGTTCAAAGGGATTCTTGCCCTGCACCCCGCACGGAATATGCGTTATGCTTAAAAAGATGGGGGTAAAGACAGACGGAGCCCATGCAGTTGTTGTTGGACGCAGTAATATAGTAGGAAAACCTCTTGCCGTACTTTTGACCCGCCGCGAATACAACTGCACGGTTACCGTTTGCCACACCGGAACAAAAGACCTTGCTTCTTTTACAAAACAGGCAGACATACTCATCGTTTGTACGGGCCGCGTTAACACGGTAAGCAAAGACATGGTAAAGCCAGGTGCCGTAGTCATTGACGTTGGAGTTAACCGCATCCCCGACGCTACCAAAAAGTCAGGATTCCGCCTTGCAGGAGACACAGACTTTGAAGGCGTAAAGGAAGTTGCATCCATGATAACACCTGTTCCCGGCGGAGTAGGCCCCATGACCATAGCAATGCTCATCTACAACACACTGGAAAGCGCAGAACGCTTTGTTTCCGGTCAGGCATGAATTGACAAGCATAAATTGGTAGGCATAAATTGGTAGACATACAGAACACCCCGGATACGCGAGAAATTCCCCTGCAGAAAGTTGGCGTAAAAGACTTGCGCTATCCGGTACAGGTCTTGGACAAAGAAAACGGCTTTCAGCAGACAACCGCAAAGGTGAACCTCTTTGTAAACTTGCCCCGCGCATACAAAGGCACCCACATGTCCCGCTTTATAGAAATATTCCACAAGCACCGCTCAAACCTTGGGATGAAGCAGTTCTTGGTGATGCTGGAAGAAATACGGACGGCCCTGGACGCAGAACGCTCATTTGGCACGATGGAATTTCCCTTCTTTATGACAAAGACAGCTCCGGTAAGCCAGGCCCAAAGCATAATGAGCTACAAGTGCACCTACGAAGGAAGCGCCTCCGAAGGAAAAAATGACTTTAGGCTAAAGATAAGGGTTCCGGTTACTACGGTTTGCCCCTGCTCAAAAGCAATAAGCGACCGCGGAGCCCATAACCAGAGGGGAGTTGTTACTGTAACCCTGCAAAATTCAAGCCTCTTCTGGGCGGAAGACGTGATTCAATCTATAGAAGAAAGTGCCAGCAGCGGACTCTACATCATACTAAAGCGGCCCGACGAAAAATTCGTTACCGAACATGCCTACGACAATCCCCGCTTTGTGGAAGACGTTGTCCGTGAAGTTTTCCTTGCCCTAAAAAATTTTGACAAGTGCGAAAAGCCCTTCAGCTACTTTAAGGTTGAGTGCGAAAACTTTGAAAGCATCCACAACCACAACGCCTACGCCTGCACTGAGTTTTGTGAATAAATTTTCTCTTTTTGGAGCGCATTGCTCGGTGTACTGTGCCCGGCACTCCGTGTCCGGTCAGACCATGCAATTTTTACCCGCTTTCCGGTGCTTGCCCGCCTAACGGCGCGCGGCCCGTCACTCCGTGCCGGTCGCCTTCGGCCACCTACAATCGGGGCTAGGCTCTGTTTGCTAGAGCATATCAAAACAAATTGAATTCCTACGCTCCGGCACATCTCTTCTTGGCAAGCGTTAATCGGTTAGGGTAGAGTCGGCTTAGCAGTATGCGGAATTGTTAGCGGTTCTGTAATTCCTAAAAAAAGCATGGATGGATTTTCTCTTTCTTGCCAAACAATAACGAGCCAAGGAGGGCGGCTTAGCAGCAGGCAGAATTGCATCGCGATTCTGCAATCCCCTAAAAAATCCACGGAGGGATTTTTTAGGGGCAAGACTTACGCCGCCATGGAGGGGCG
>JAGACC010000138.1 GCA_017614295.1 Treponema sp. | reverse complement strand
TGACACTATTCTTGCCGCCTTGGATCTTTGCAAAAAAATATTCTAAAATAACATATCTTTCACACAAATGTAATTTTTAGTAAGGAAAAATAAAAATGACAACTCCAGTTTTCTCAATTATCACGCCCATGTGGAAAGGTGCATCTCTCGTTGGTGCTTCTATTGAGTCTGTTCTTGCGCAAACTTTTACAGACTGGGAGATGATAATCGTTGATGATGCTTCTCCAGATTATGGGGCTGGGTGCAAAGTAGTGCAGGCTTACGCAGAAAAAGACAACCGCATAAAATTGATTGCTGCCAAAGTGAACAAAGGTTCAAGTGGGGCAAGAAATGAAGCTATGCGTAATTCAAGCGGACGGTATTTTGCTTTTTTGGATAGTGATGATATATGGCATCCAGACTATCTTGCAAGGATGAAAAATCATATTGAGGACTGCACAGATGAATCTATTGCGATTTTCTTCACGGGATATCGACGAATGAACAGTTCATGCAAAGAAGTAATCTTGCCTAATTATGCTTGTGCCGGTAAAAAAGACTTCAAAAAACTTTTGCATCATTGTCCTATTTTTCCGTCTGCTGCAATTGTAGATACTTCAAAACTAAAAGAAAAAGTCTTTTTCCGTGAAGAATTAAAAGCTCTTCGTGATGATTATGTTTATTGGCTTGATATTATGAAGCAAGGCCTTGCTGGCATGGGATACCCCGATATTCTTGTGGACTACAGAATGCGTGATGACAGTATGACTGCAAGCAAAACAAAGATGATAAAGCCTCAATGGCGAATTTATCGTGAAATTCTGCATTTTAATGTAATCAAGAGCGCATTCTGTCTTTTTTGTTGGGGTATGAATGGCTTAAGAAAATATAGAAAGATATGATAATATCACAGCCCTCAAATGTACTTTGCCTTATAGGTGAGTGTACTTCGGGGTACATCCCCCCGACATCCCATCTCCCCCTCACTTCCTATCCAACTCCCTCCCCATCCATTTGTAATACACAAAGCACAAAATAATTCCGAATACAGTAGCACTTGGAGCTGCGGCACCAATACCTGTTAGGCTTGCGTTTTTCCGAATGCTCATCAGGTATGAAATTGGCAGGCGCAGCAGGAAGGTCTGCAAAAGTCCCTGAATCATTACGAAAAGGCTCTTTGAATGTCCATTAAAATATCCAAGGTAGCTGAATAGAACGCAGGTTATGACGGCTTCAAGGGAAAATCCTCTAAGGAATTCAAATGCCCTTTTGATTACTGCGGGATCTTCCGTAAAAAGTGATGCAACGCTGTCGCCAAAGAAGAAAATTGCCAGCATGACCGGAAGTCCAATGCCAGCCCCGATTCCCTGACCAATAAGCAGTCCGCTTCTTGCACGTTTTTCGTTTCCCGCACCCACATTCTGCGCAACAAAAGGAGCCATGCTTTGCATAATGCAGAGTGGAAGCAGCATTATGAACCCCTGAATTTTTTGTGCAACACCGTAGCCGGATGACGCGTCAAGACCCAGTCGGTTCACGAAAGCGCACAGGGCAAGAAAGCTAAAGTTTGTCAAAACTCCCTGCACCGTTAGTGGAAGCCCCAACTTTACGAACTTGTTAATTTCGCTTCCAAAGTTCAAGTGTCTTCTTTCTATTTTGAACGGCATGGAACGCTTCTTTATGATTGCTAGCGACAGAACCACGCTTACCGCCTGAGCCACAACCGTAGCAATGGCTGCTCCCACAACATTCATCTTAAAGACTGCAACCAAAAGCAAGTCTCCTGTTACGTTCACCGCGCATGCTATTGCCACAAAAATTAGCGGAGTGTTTGAGTCTCCCATTCCGCGAAGCATTGCGCTTATAAAATTGTAGAAAGTAATAAAAATAAATCCCGCACCGCAAATCCTTATGTAAAGAACCGTAAGTTCAAGCGATTCCTCCGGGGTCTGCATGATGATTGCAAGCGGCCGCGCAAGGGATACAATAAGAGCCGTAAGCACCAGAGAGATTGTAAGAAAAAATACAACTGCATTTGAAAGCAGTTTGTTCACCTGTTCAAACTGTTTAGCTCCAATATAATTTCCAAGCAGAACCGTTACACCCATCGTTATGGCGTTTAGCAGCATGGTAAAAAGATTCATTACATTTCCGCCAACCGAAACCCCGCTTATTCCTGCCGTCGTGCCAAATCGTCCAACAATAAGCATGTCTACCGCACCGTAAAGTGACTGGAGCACAAGCGAAAGCAAAATCGGCAGCATAAAGGCAACCATTTTTCCAGCAATGCTTCCCTGCGTAAAGTCCTGCTTTCCTTTTATTTTTATATCTGATGTTCTTTCCATGCGCGAAGTATAGCACAAAAAAATATTTTGTAAAACAGCAAATCTTTCCTAAGGCATCGTGCTTGCCATCATTCTCGCATCCTAATTTTTCTGGACGATATTTTTTTTGCTCTGCCAGAGTGCCTCTTTTTAATACGTTTTTGTCCTTGGGGTTACGGGCTTTCCAGGGTTCCGGCTTCCGCCTCCATTGCCTTGCGGCAACCGCCTTCGGCGGCCCTTCCAGTCCCGCGTAGGTTGCTCTGTGTTTACAAAATGAAAAGAAAAAGTTATAATTCAATTATGAAACTAAAGACTCTTATTTTTATCGCAGTCCTTATTTTTTCCTCTGGATTTCTTTTTGCAGAAGAAGTTGACGCAAGCTTTTCGCTGAATCTTAATTTATATGCCTTCGATGTTAATGGGGAGCGCTTTGATGAAGACGATAATCCGAGTGGTATAAACATGGACATAAATGGATGCTTTGACGTAACCCCATATTTTTACATTGGCGGAATCATTGGGTTGCCTTTCTGGTTCTGGGATTTTTTAACAACCGACAGCGAAACGTATGAAAAGAAGGATATAACTGTAAATCCTTCAGACAAGATTTTTACCTTTTCGCTTACCTCCGGACTTGATTATAACCTGCTGGATGTTATTAGGCTGGAAGCGTATGTTGAGGCTGGCTTTATTTCCAACAGCTGGGCGGCTGGGGCAGGGGCAAGCGCTTCTTTGCTTCTTATAGGAACGGGAGATAGTACCAGCGTTGGCTTGAGGGCTGACTACGGCTACTATTACGGCTATTCCGTAGAAGTTCACGAATGGACTCCTTTCCAAAAATTTGCCCTTGGCATTGTGATGAAGTCTGCATTCTAAAAATCTAATCAAAAACTAAAGGCTTCTGCAATAGCGGAATCCAAAATAAAAGTGGGGAATGTAGGGATGCCGGTTGTTGAATCGCCTTGTTACTAGGCAATCGTATGCCGGGTCAAACCAGGAGCCTCCTCGAAGAACACGCAAGGGGCCTGTAGTTCCGCCTGTAGGGTTAACGGATTCTCCTTCTTCAATATTGTAGTCGTACCAGTCGTAGAGCCATTCCCATACGCTTCCTGACATGTCGTAGAGACCGATTGAGTTTGGAAGCTTTGTTCCCACCTCGTGAGTCATGCCATTAGAATTTCCACGGTACCATCCATAGTCGTCCAAGTTCTTGTCGGTTAACAAGCTGTTTTTTAAGTCAAGGGTGTTAATCAAACCGTCCGTGTTTGTTCCGGAAAAAGATTTGAACCATTCTTCGCTTTGGTAAACAGCACCACGCGCGGCAAATTCCCATTCGGTTTCTGTGGGCAGCCGGTATCCTTTTTTTGTCTGGTCCACAACAGGGATGATTCTCTCTTTTGAGTCTTCTCGGGTGTAAACGCTTTTGCATTCAGAATCGGAATAATAAACGCAGTCTGATTTTTTCATCGTGCGCTCTGTAAGAAGATTGCAAAATACAATTCCTTCAAACCAAGTGACTGTTTCTACGGGACGGAGCAGGGGATTTTCATTTGGGCATTCGGAAAAATATTTTTCTCCAAGATTTTCCTTCTTAAAAAGGGCAGGATTGTAGCCCATGATTTTTTCAAAGAGTTCCTGAGTTACGGGATACTGAGCCATGGCAAAGGGGCTTAGCGTGATTTTTCTTTTGTCTACAAAAAGTCCGCGAAAGGGTTTGTCCTTTTCTTTGGGAACAATTGAATTCCAGTTTGAGTCATCGCTCGTTGTTATGGTAACCTTTTTCCCCTGTGGAATAACTACAACTTCGCTTGT
>JAGACC010000137.1 GCA_017614295.1 Treponema sp. | reverse complement strand
GTACAAACCGCTTGCCGTTGTTACCGGGCACATTCACGAGAGCGTGGCTGTATGCAAGATTGGTAACACAACCGTTATAAACCCCGGTGCCCTTATGGAAGGCAAGTACGCCTGGCTTGAAGTTTGCAAAGAGGGCGGTGCTTGGCAGGTAAAGAAAGCCGAGCTTTGTTCCCTCTAGAAAACGCGTTCTTTCCGTCATCCTGAACTTGATTCAGGATCTGTAAACGATGGCACCAAGCTTGTACAGACCCTGAAACCATATTCGTAGCAAGTGCGTGCGAATATGGCGTAGCAGTTCAGGGTGACGCCGGTCACGGAAATTACTTTTTCTTTGCGGCCTGCTTGTCCATCTTTGCTATAGTGCGCTTTTGTATGCGGATTTGCCGCTTTTGCGAACGGGTTACTCTTTTGCGTATCTCCGGGGTAAGGCGGCGCTTCATAAAGAAGAGGTAGGCCATTACTCCTGCAAACAGACACATGGAAAGAACTATTACGGCACCCATCCATGGAGACTTTTGCCAAGGAAGCGGAACGTTAATTCCAAAGTAGCTTGTTATAAGGGTTGGCAGAACAAGAACCAGGTTCCAGCCTGTCATTGTCTTCATAACTATGTTCAAATTGTTGCTTAATACGGTGGAAAATGCGTCGTTCATACCGGCCATGATGTTGGTGTAGGTGTCTACCATTTCCATAGCCTGCCTGTTGTCTATTTCTACGTCGTCCAACCAGTCCTGGTCTTCTTCGTCAAGTTTGATAATCTTTGTCTTTCTAAGCTTTTCCAATAGCATCTGGTTGCTTTTGAGCGATGTTGCAAAGTAGACGAGTGACTTCTGTATGTTTAAAAGCTGAATAAGTTCGTGGTTTTGAACTGACTGCAGCATTTCGTTCTGAATGGTTGTGGCGCGGCGGTTAAGCTCCTTTAGGTAGCGGAGGAACATAATGTCTGCACGTGCCATAAAGCGGATTGTTACGGCTGGGAAGTCGTTAAAGGAAAGGTCCTTGATTCTGTTGGCGGAAAAGTCGCGCAGAACTTCGCAGTCTGTCCAGCAGATTGTTATGAAGAGGTTTCCTTTTATGATGATTCCAAGCGGTGTGCAGAAGTAGCTAATGTCGTCCCCGGGAGAGAATACAGGTAAGCGCACTATTGCAAATGTGTATTCAAAGTCGTCATTGTATTCGATGCGGGAAAGTTCGTCCGGGTCAAGGGCGTCCAGCATATTTTCCGGGTCGATGTTGTATTTTTCTTCTAGTTCGGAGATGTCGTCGCGGGTAACAGAGCGTGCGTCCACCCAAATCTTTGAGTGTCTGTTAAGCTCTTCTTCTTCTTTTTCTACAAGTTTGCCGTCTTCTTGCTGCCAGTATTTTATCATATTCAGCCTGCCTCTTATCTTTTGTTCAGGCGCGGTTGGCAGAAAAAATCAAAGGATGATTTGTGCTTTACTAAACCGGAGGCCTGTTAGCTCGAATGAGCCGCGTTGATGATAACCGGAACTACTGCCGCTATCCATTTTCCGCCTCCGAATCGTTGGGATCTTGAAGTTTAACAAACTTTTTGTAGTTATAGCAGAAAAAGGGAAAAAAATCAAGTACGCCCAAACCTGATTTCCAGTTACTTTGCATAAGGAAGGTTGGAAGAGAAATTGTTTTGCTTTATTGGAAAAAGAATAATTGTTTGCTAAGGAAGTATTTGCTGTAAGGACGCGTTAAGGATTGGAGGGGCGGTGTGTAAAAAATTACCTCCATGTAATTTTTTACACACAAGTTTTCTTACGAAAACTTGCAAAGTCCTTTCCGCTAACAAAAGACGCGCCTTCCTTGGCGCTTCTTATTCAGCACACATGGAACCCCCGGAAGATAAAAGAATACTTACGGCAGGTTTTTGATGAGCTTTGTCATGTAAAGCTCAATGTAGTGCTTTAGTGCCGGGTGGTTCTTTACCTTCATAAGAGCCGGGCTGTCTACCAGGGACTGTGCAAGGCTGTCTACGCGCTCAACAGAGAAGTTTTCGTTCTTGAAGGTGCGGAGAATCTTGCGTGTATAGTCACGGATAAGCGTGTTAACGTCTTCCGTAAGGTTGTCGTGGCTCTTCTGACCAAGGCGGTCGTTCCATTCGTGCAGGTAAGAGTCAAGCTCGCGGTTAAGCGTACTGTTTGCGGGAACAAGAACCTGTTCTACTTCGGAAGCCTGCTGGCGAACAATGCGCTTGCGGTTCTTCTGTGGATCGCCCAAGTCCTTGGAGTCTAGCTCCTGCTTCTTCTTGTCTGCATTTTCCTTTTCTTCCTGAATCATCTTCTGGGAAGAAGTCTTTTTTGCGTCCTTGTTGCGTCTGGCCTTTGACTTCTTTACGATGAAAGACATAATCCAAGAGAGGATCGGTATGGAATGCCAGAAAGGCAGCTTTATCTTTGCATCGGAGTAGATTTCCTGCCTGTTAAGCAAGAGAAGCTCGCTGTAAGGAATAAGCATGTCGTCGCGGTAAAGGGTTATCTTTCCCGGTGTCTGGTCGTCAAAAGCAAGTACCGGGAGGAATGAAGAGTGCAAAATTCCGTAAAGAATTGGTGCTATTACGCGGAGCTCCCTTTCCAAACAGTTTTCAAAAGCCTGCTGTTCCTTCATCTCTGGAAGGGTTTCAAACTTGGACAGGCAGTTGTACCAGTCTTTGGTAAGGCTTTCGCTTATAACCACGCGTGCATCGTTGCAAAGGCGTACGATAAGCGGCATAACCTTTTCTTTGAATATAAAGTAACCGGAACCGTCTTCCGTGCGGAAAATAAGCACTTCCGGCAAGTTTGAGCCGATTGTTTCGCTTGTAAGGGCTTCCAGGTGAACCTTAAGGTCTTTTTCTGAATATTTGCCAAGCAAGTACTGACCATGGTTGTCCTTCATCTTGGAAACCTGTTCCATGGTAAAGTAGTAGGGCGGCATGTGCATCATTTCTTCCAGCTGCTTAAAGGCAACATCCTTCTGCTGGCGTTCGCCCGCTTTAGCCTTGTAGTAAGCCGCTGCAACTTCTATTACACTGATGGACTGAAGAACGTTTACGTCTTCCGTGGTAAAGTCCTTAACCTTGTTGTAGTCCTGCTTTATAAAGTAGAACATCTGGCTCCAGTAATAGAATGTATCCGCACTGTGGCGCAATCCGTCCAGGGCTTCTTCCGGCTTTGCTACGAACTGCTTAAAGAAGTTCTTTATGGCAAGCTCTTTGCCCGGGTTGGAATTTGTAAGCTTTTTAAGGAAGTATTCGTGGCTTTCTCCCTTGCGCAAGAAATCCTGCAGCTTCTTAAGGGAGATGTCTATAAGAGTGGACACCGATACCGTAGAAGGAAGCAGAAGGGCTGGAACGTTGTTTCCAAACAGAACTGCGTAAAGGGTGCGGCTGTCGTACTCCTGGTTTTCCATAAGCTTGTAGAGCAGGTCAGAAGCGTTCTGCTTGCTAAGAATGTCTGTTGGCACATTGTGGGGAATGTCATTTATGCTCGGGAAAGACGTAGAAAAGTTCTTGGAAAGGTTTGTGTACGATTCCGTAAAGCGGTCAATAAAGTATGCAAGTACGTAAAGAGTCTTTTTTCCCTGTCCCTGGTTTACTATGGCAATCTGCTTCTCTGCAGCAAAATTTTCCAGCTCGGCCTGTAAAGTGGAAGTTCCGGCACCTGTATATGGAATAAGTTCCGGGCTTTCGTCTATGTGATGCTGTGCATAGCGGTTAACATAATCAGCAAATTCCGAGTAGTCTACTTGTGGGGACCTGATTTTTTCAGTATAGAATTTTAGTAACTGTAAAATAATTGGAGTTGTAGCCATAATACTCAATATATCGTATTTTTTACTCCATAACAACACCTTTTGGGCGTATAAATAAGAAATTATTTAGCTGAATTTAATCCAAAATTTGGTAGAATTTTCACTTTTTTGGAGCCAGTTTTTTGGTCTTACTGCCCTTCGGGGAGGCTATTTTTACGCGCTTTCCGGGGTTCCGCGCTAGCCGCGCTCCATTACCGCCTTGCGGTAACGCTTGGGGAATGCTCCCCAGCGCCCCTCCAATCACGGCTAGGCTTAATGGCAAGAAAGTTTTCGTCTGCGATAAGAAAATTTGCGCAAAAGTGTCCCATTCTGACTTTTAAAGATGAATATATTTATGTAAGCCTGTAGTGAACAGCAGGGCCCGCTAAGCTCTATGGGTAAAAATGCAAAAAGTCGCACTCTTTTGTGCGGAGGAAGAAAAATGAATTGTTTGAATCAGATTATCGTGGAAGGAAACATAGTCCGTGAACCGGAACTTAAGTCTTTGCCAAGCGGAGCTGCATCCTGCACACTGCCCATCGCTGTGAACCGCAGGTACAAGACAGGGGACGGCAACTATGCGGAAGATGTGTCCTATTTTGACGTTGACACTTTTGGGGGACTTGCCGAAGTTTGCGTAAAGTGGTGCCCCAAAGGCCGCGGAATAAGGGTTGTTGGCCGCCTTAAGCAGAACCGCTGGAAGGACGATGCAGGAAAGAGCCACAGCAAGGTAAAAATCATTGCTGAGCACATAGAATTTAAGCCGTTTTTAAAGAAAAATCCGGACGGAAGCCTTGCCTCACAAAAGGACATGGAAAATTCTCCCAAGAGTGCAGACCTTGGAAGCACTCCCCTTAGCAAAAAGAAAAAGCTTGCCATGTTGGCAGAAGCCGCCGCAGCCGCCCAGCATGAACAGGAGGCAAACGACGTTCCTGTATTCTAACTTATACCAAAACTGAATTTCCGGTGGTTTTTACCGGGCCTCCATTCCCGCATGCCCACATTCGCCTCTTGAGCCTGCGGAAGCCATAAAAGTCCTTGTATCCGGTAAAAGCCACTGTTTTTT
>JAGACC010000136.1 GCA_017614295.1 Treponema sp. | reverse complement strand
TCTTCTTCCTTCAGGAACAGAAAAAGGCTGGTATCTGGCAATAGGGGAAGGAAATCCCCTCCGTGGGATTTCCTTCCCGCAAGTTTTCTTGCGAAAACTTGCCTAGTTTTTCTGCAAAGAAACAACGCGCCCTCCTTGGCGCTATTTATTAACAAAAAACCGAGAAGCCTACGCGGGATTGGAGGGGGCGCGGAGCGCGTGCGTAGCACCGGCCGAGAGGGCAAGCCCCGGAAAGCCCGTAACAAAGGGCACGAAAGCCGATTGCAGAGAAAAAACGGATGGCAGAGCAATCAGAACACCGTCCAACTCCACCATATATCTTGAAAATTTGCGCCTACTGTTATATCCTTTAATTAAAAGGAGGCATTCTGTATGAATTCCAAAAACTTTTATGACTCTATTGGCGGAAGCTACGAAGAGGTTATGCAGCGTCTGGGCAACGACAGCCTTATAGAAAGATTTGTTAAGATGTTCCCTTCAGACGAATCCTACATAAACCTCTGCAAAGCTATGGAAGACAAAGACTGGGGAGAAGTCTTTGGTGCAAGCCACACGCTAAAAGGAATCTGCGCCAACCTTAGCTTTAAGAACCTGTACGAAGCAGCATCTGCCCTTACAGAAGACGTCCGAAGCGGAACTCCATCCCCTTCAGTTCAGGAAGACTTTAACAAAGTCTGCTCCGAATACAAAATCGTTATGGATGCATTAAAATCCGAAGGCGTTGCATGAGACTAAAAGGCAGCCAGGAATTTTTCTTTGACTCAATAAAGTCCAAAGATACTCTGCTGATTATAGACGACAACGACATTGACAGAGGCATTCTTTCTTCTTTGCTAAAGGAAAAATACAAGGTTCTGGAAGCAAAAGACGGCAAAAGCGGACTTGAAAAACTTTACGAAAACCTCTCAAAAATTTCCGTAGTGCTGCTGGACTTGCACATGCCGGTAATGAACGGATACGACGTCCTTCACGAGATGGAAAGCAACAGTAACCTAAGCTCCATCCCGGTAATGATGCTAACATCAAGCTCCTCGGACGAAGACCAGATTACAGCCTTTAGAAAAGGAGCTTCAGACTTTGTCTCCAAACCCTACAACCCGCTCATCATCATAAACCGCTTGGAAGCAATCATAAGGCTAAGAAAATCCACAGACATGCTAAGCCTCACATCCGTGGACAAGCAGACAGGACTCTATTCCGGAGAATTCTTCTTTGCCTATGCAGAACAGATTGTCCGCTCACACCCGGAACTCAGCTTCGACGTAATAGCCGTAAACATAGAATCCATAAAAAGCATAAGTTCCCGCCACGGAAGAAAGCTTGCCAACAGCCTTATCCGCACAATAGCCATGCTTTTGCAGGACGAGCTTAAGGACAGGGAAATCATGGGCAGAATCATAGTAGACCGCTTTGCAATCCTTGCCGAACACAAGAGCAAAGAGGAATACGAACAGCTTGCCCAAAAGCTCTCCGACGAACTAAAAGAAGGACCTGTTTATCCAATAATCGTAAAGTTTGGAATCTACGAACAGGCAGGACGCAGAGAAGGCATTGCATCCATGCACGACAAGGCAGACTTTGCGCTCAGTACCATACAAGGCAAGTACAACACCAGCATCTGCTTCTACGACGAAAACCTAAGGAAGCGGCAGGAAGAAGAGCAGAACATAATAGACAACATGGAAAGCGCCATAGCAAACCAAGAGTTTGAAGTCTACTTCCAGCCCAAGCACGGAAAAGACACAGGAAAGACGGAAGGAGCAGAAGCACTTGTCCGTTGGAACAGCCCCAAGTTTGGCTTTATGAACCCCAATTCCTTTATTCCCATATTCGAAAAGAACGGATTCATCTCCAAACTGGACTACTACGTGTGGGAAAGCGTCTGCAAAACAATCGGTGAATGCCTAAAAAAATCCATACCGGTAGTACCTGTTTCCATAAACATTTCGCGCGGTGACTTTGACACAAAAGACCTCAACCTGGTAATAGAAAAGCTAGCAGACGAATATTCCGTCCCCCACGAACTGCTTCACCTGGAGCTTACGGAATCCGCCTACCACGACAACCCGGAGCAGATACGCTCAATCATAGAAAAGCTCCACAAATCAGGCTTTATAATAGAGCTTGACGACTTTGGAACAGGCTACTCTTCCCTAAGCGTACTTAACCAGATGTCATTCGACATACTAAAGCTTGACATGAGCCTTGTTAACGGAATCCACGACAAAAAGGGTCACCGCATATTGTACAGCATACAGGAAATGGCCCGCCTCTTGGACATGAAAACCGTTGCGGAAGGCTGCGAAGACAAGGAGACGGCGGACGAACTTAGAAGGCTTGGCTGCAACTACATTCAGGGATATTACTATTCAAAACCGCTTCCATTCAATGAATTCATTTCATACATGCAAAAAAACGGCTATTCCACAGAATTAAAGGCATAAGACAAAATCATAAGTCAAAGCGCATAAAACATCAGGCAAATAAAGAACATAGTAGAAGTGTCACATCTTAGCGGGAAGCTCTTTTTTCCATATAGTCAGCAAGGGAATCATATAGCTTTTGCGGATTTATAGGCTTTGGCAAATTTCCAGTAAGACCCGTCTCGGAAGTAGTCATCCTCTCCTGAACAAAAGCATCCGCAGAAAGTGCAATAATTGGAACAGTAGCCGCATCGCTCCTATTCAAAGCGCGAATCTTGCTGGTAGCTTCCCAACCGTCCATTATTGGCATACGAATATCCATAAGAATTGCAGCGTAGTAGTTTTCCGGACTCTTGTCAAACAGATCAAGACCTTCCTGTCCGTTTTTGGCAATGTCAGCCGTCATTCCACCCCTGCGTATAAGTTCAGCCGTAATCTCTGCGTTAATGGAATCATCCTCGCAAACAAGAATGTGGAGCCCCTCAAGAATTGAAGTCTTATCCACAAGCTTTGCCCCCTCGCTAACAGGAGCAGTCTCTCCTTCCACCAGAGGAAGAACCAGCGTTATAAAGAAGGAAGTGCCCTTGTTCTGCTCGCTTTCCACACGGATAAAGCCACCCATAAGGGTAACAATCTGCTTAACTATCGCAAGACCAAGACCAGTTCCCATAGAAGCCGCCGTGTTGCGTTCCTGGGCAAAAGGCTCAAACATGTGCTGCTGAAAAGCCTTGCTCATACCAATGCCAGTATCTTCCACCACAATATCCGAAACAAAAGCGTCGTCCGCGTAGGAATAGTTCTTGCAGTAAACCTTTATCTTGCCGCCGTTAGCAGTATACTTGATGGAATTAGACACAAGGTTGGAAAAAAGCTGCATAAAGCGCATCTTGTCCGTAAAAATCTTCTTCTCAAGCTTGGGAAATTCCGTAGAAAAAGAAATGTCCTTCTTCTGGCAGAGGGGGTCAAAAAGAACATGCAGTTCATCCGCAAATTCCTCAAAAGAATAAGGCGCGGGACTAAGAGAAATCTTCTTGCTGCCCATCTTGTTAATGTCAAGAATATCGTTAAGAATAGAAAGCAGATAGTTGCCGCTAAGCTCAATCTTCTTTAGATAGTTGCTTGTGTTCTCCGGATTGTCCTCCTTCTTGGAAAGATAAACCATACCCAATATTCCGTTAAGTGGAGTGCGTAGGTCGTGGCTCATCTTGCTAACAAAGTCTATCCTTTCGTTGTTGGCCCTAACAAGAGCAGTGTTCTTCCTCCGCATAAGCATAATGTAAATTATAGCAGCAGGAACCCCAAGAATTATAAACATAATCAGCGTAATAAAAAGTATAAGAAGCGACGGATTCCTGTAGAAGAAAGAAAAAAGATCAGCCTCCTGTTCAAGACTAAGCTCCTTTCGGAAAATACTGGTTATGTAGTTTTCCCCTAAAGCCTGAATTCCCTTGGACATTATGGAAAGAAGCCTTTCGTCTGCCCTACTGCTTACTCCAGCGCAAATCGTGTACTGGTATTCGGGAATAACCGTATACTGCATGTTTATGTACTTAACGTTAGCCTGGTAAACCGCCGCCTGGTAGCTGTTAAGCAAAGTATAGTCCGCATCCCCGGAAAGCACGGCCTTCATACAGTCGCTTGCAGAAGAATACATCTTATACATAGCGTCCTTTCCGTAAAGCTTCCGCCCAATCTTAGAAATGTAAGCAGAACCAAGTTCCGCAACAACAGGAGGATTCCTAGGCTGCCTCTTCTTGTCCTGAACCTGCAGAATGGAAATATCCGTAAGACCGCTTGTAAGATTCATCTTGTATTCGGTAGCGTAGGCAAAATCAAGCGGAGCCTCACAAAGAACCGGCGACTCTCCGTAGATAATCCCGGCAAGGGCAGAAGTGTAAGACTTGTATGGAACATAGTTAAATTTTAGCCCCGTAACCCGGCTCAAAGCTTCATAAACTTCCGCCAAGGGTCCGCAATACTTTCCGTCCTTAAAGTAGCTAATCGGGTACCAAGTAACCGTACATGCAACGCGTATAGGAGCTGCATTCTTTATGTATTCCCTCTCACTTTCGGTCGGCTTAAATTCGCGGTAGTTTTCCGTCTTATAGTAGCGGCTCTTCATGTCAGAAAGAAAATCCGGCATGTCTCGGTTAATAGAAGTTATTGCCCTGTCTATCTCCGTAGCAATCTGGCTCTTGTCCTTTGCAACGGCAATATGCATGTTCCGTGAACGGCAGTCTGCAATCTTGTAAAAGTTGGACTTATGAATGTCGTTCATAAGCATAGCGTCTATACTTCCGCTTTCAAGAGCTTTCTCGCAATCATCCACACCATTAAAAGTAACAATCTCCGGAACAAAGCCATGGGCATCCGCATATTC
>JAGACC010000135.1 GCA_017614295.1 Treponema sp. | reverse complement strand
CCTTCCGCTAACATTCGGCACAACCCTATTCTACGAAGCCGCAGGAGACTCAGACCCAAAAGAATTCTCCAAAAAAGACTTAAGCTCATCCGTTTCTCTCCACTACTCCAAAAAAAACAGCGATTCAGCACTAAAAAAACTTTCAGCCTTTGCATCCTACTCCTGGAATTCATCATGCTACGCCGCAAATTCAACATTCAAAAACATTGCAAACTATTCAAAAATCGGCAAGGCAAAATTCGCTTCATTCAACTTTAAGGTCAACTTTGATTTTGCATCATTCACTCTGGAAGGAGAAGCAGGACACTCTATGGAAGGAGATTACGTCCCCCTCTACGCAGGAACCCAGCTCCTAATTCCGGTAACACAGCACATAAGCTTGCGCCCGCAGTTCTTTTACTATGCAGGACTCAACACAAAAGACTCCGACCTCTCGCGCACAACATACGTATTCTACCCCCGCATAATGCTCTACTTTGGCAAAAACACAATCAGTGCCGGAGCACAATTTGAACGCAGGCAAAACACCGCCGAAGACTGGAACCTTGGCTGGAGCATACCGCTCTACTGGGAATACAAATTTTAAATTCTTTTCTGGAGCTAGCTGCCATCTTCCACTGTGCCTCCAGCTTTCAGCTTATGGCAGTTCGTCTCAAATCCGGCTTTCCAGGGTTCCGCGGGTCCCTTCCCCGCTCCATTGCTTCGCAACGCCTGCCGGCGCCCTTCCAATCCGCGCTATAGGCCTTTTACAAATGCCATCTTTTTTTTCTGCATAAAACATGCTATTCTTTATACATGAATATGAAAAAGATTTTTCTCCAAACCTCCATTTTCATTATCACCATAATTTCTCTAAGTGCCTGTTTTGCATCGCCAAAAGACAAGGCAAAACCCGCCCTTGAATACATAGAAAAAAAATCTTTCCACAACGAACTGCTTGACCAAAAAGATACGGGCAAGAAATTTTGGATAGACAAAGAAACGATTGTAATTCAAAACAATAGCGACAAAGACCTTCAGTTCAAACTAAAAGCGCATTTTCCCCAGGACTTTAAAGCCGGCCACATTGCAAGCGAAGAGCTTATGGGCTATTCGAACAGCAGGTGCAAGCTAAGGGTCTTTACCGCAAAAGCAAAAAGCAAGAGCACTTTTACTGTTTATTTTTTTGGAGGTGAACTTAATAATGATTCGCCCAAAAAAAGCAACCGCAGCCCAATCCCCAAAAAGAACCTTGTCATAGAGCCTGTTTCAAAAAGCGACATGGTAAATGACTACTTTGCCTTTTCTGACTTTGTTCTTTGCGGCGGAGACATAAAATGGGACATCTTTCAAATAGTCTCCAATAAAGAACTTGCCAATAAAGTTGAAGAAGAAATTTTAAGCCGTGCAGCTACCATCATGTCTGGAGAAGAACTGGAATCATTTAAAAGCTGGTTTAATAATTGGATTCCCTTCTGCCAGATGATAGATGATGAATTGTATTCAAAAATGTATATAGAAGAAATGTCCATAGAAGACGGCGACACTCCTCTTGTTATGATAACAACAAGCCACAACAGTGCAACAAAAGAAATCTGGGATTTGGCCAGCTCCCACACTCCAAATTTGCAGGAACAGATAGACGCTGAATGGGATTATATTAGCGAGGGAATTGGCGGAAAATGGTATCCGGTCTTTACGGCAAAAGAAAAACATGTCTTTCATTTTGATAGCGAAAACAAAATCAACTTTGTACAAACGACCATACTTGATGCCTGGTGGTCCAATAAAAGAGGAGGCATACAATGACATTCGACGGAAGCGAAAAGATTATCGGGTGCGGAGCCCAGGCCAAGGTTTTTCTTTACCAGGACTTTGCATACAAAGTTTACAATTCATCTTACCCTGCTGAATGGATTTCATTCGAAAAAAATCAGCAGAAAGAAATAAACAAGTCTGGCCTTTGCCCAATAAAATATTACGACACAGACGACGCCCACATCATCAAGATGGATTTGATTAAAGGCGACACTCTGGAAGCAAAAATAAATGAATGCATTAAGCAAAATTCCCCAGAAAAAGAATCAGAAATTATAGGCTATTACAAACTTCTTGCAGAAGCGAATAAATTTGTTCATTCGGCAAATAAAGACGGCCTAAAAATTCCCCGCCTTTACGACTTTGCGGCACAGGTTTTGATCGGCCAAGACAAGGAGAAAGTTCTTTCCATAATAGAAGAACTGTCCGGCAGGATGAAGGAATGCATCTGCCACCTGGACCTGCACTTTCTTAACATAATGCTTCTCCACGACGGATCTGGCTACAGAATCATTGACTGGATGAACGCACGCATTGCCCCTGCCGTCTTTGACTATGCCCGGACATTCGTTATTTTGGACGAGTTTTCAAAAGCTGCCCTAGAAGCCTACAAGCAAGTTGTCCTTCCAGATCTCTGGGCATCTGGAGTTAGCAAAGACGATTTTTCGTCTGCAATTAAAGCCTGTACAATTCTAAGGCAGCAGGAAAAATAACAGCAGAATGAATGCTAAGTCTAGAATTCCTTACCGAGAGGGCTATCTCCGCCAAGAAGGGTAACTTCGATTATGTCAAACAAAGGGTAGTCCTTGTAAGACACAACGTAAGAAACCTGCCCCACTTCTTCCGGAACAACAATTCCAATGTGATCCCCCTGGTTGATTAGGTTAATGCTGGTACAAGTGTCCCTGCCCCCAATTTTATCCAGATGGAAAGCTCCAAGCGGTTCACGTGCAATATACTTTTCGCCGTCTTTGTCCAAAAAATATGCAATGCAGTCAAAGTTTGAAGCCCCGGTTTTGTTTACAAGCCTTATCTGGTTGTAGCGGCCTTCTGAACCTGCAACCGTAAAGCGTATTTTTTCTGCATACAATCCTGCAAAACTCAATAAAGTGCAAACTAGCATTAAAATTGTCTTTTTCATACGAACCTCTTATATAATAGAACACCTGTGCAAAACAAAAGTGTCACTGTTTTTTTATGCAAGCACGGCCGGGATTGTAGGGGCGGCGAAGCCGTTGCCAACAGGCAATGGAGCGGGAAGGGACCCGCGGAACCCCGGAAAGCCCTTTGCAAAAAAAACTGCCGCAAAAAAATTCAGCAAATATTCGCTTTGTTGCATAAAGACCAAAATTCTTCTATAATACACCCATGGTTCGTATCTACGTAGAAAGAAAAGCTGGCTTTGAAAATGAAGCAGCGCGGATTTATTCCGAAATAAGCGGTTTTTTGGGAATTGGCGGTGTTACCGGTGTTCGTTACCTGAACCGGTACGATATAGAGAATGTTTCTGACGCTGTTGCAAAATCGGCGGCCACACGCATTTTCTCCGAACCCCAGTCGGACAATGTTTTCTTTGAAGATTTTGAAGTGCCCGCAGGTTCAACTCAGATTATCTGGGAATACCTGCCCGGACAGTACGACCAGCGTGCGGATTCTGCCGAACAGTGCCTTAGCCTTTTGCGTGAAGGTCTAAAAGGTTCCGTTACGGTAGGTACAGAGCCTCCCCGCGTAAAATGTGCAAAAATTGTTCTGCTTAGCGGAAACGTTGCCGCTAGCGATGTGGAAAAAATTCAGCATTACCTTATAAACCCGGTAGACAGCCGTTTGGCGGATTCAGCAAAGCCAGAGACTCTTCAGATGCAAACACAGGTTCCGGGAGACATAGAAGTTGTAAATGGCTTTATCTCTTTGAACGAAGCAGATCTTGAAGCCTACCGCAACCAGCTTGGTCTTGCCATGGACTTTGCGGACATCAAGTGGATGCAGGACTACTTTAAGAAGATTAACCGCGACCCAACCATTACGGAGATCCGCGTTCTTGACACTTACTGGAGCGACCACTGCCGCCACACAACGTTCAACACGATTCTTAAAGACATTCAGATAGAAGACGGTCCTTATGCAGACCTTTTCCGCTCAAGCTACCAGCACTACACGGATATGAGGGCAGACCTTTACGCAAACCGTCCGGACAAGAAAGTAACTCTTATGGACATGGCCTGTATTGGTGCAAAATACCTTCGTGCCCACGGTGGTCTAAAAGAGCTTGAAGTTAGCGAAGAAAACAACGCTTGTTCTATTTACATAGACGTTCACTATACAACAGATGCTTCCGGTAAGCCTTTGGCAAAAGAAGAGACTGAACGCTGGCTTCTTGAATTTAAGAACGAGACCCACAACCACCCGACGGAAATTGAACCTTTTGGTGGAGCTGCAACATGTATTGGTGGTGCAATCCGTGACCCGCTTAGCGCACGCTCTTGGGTTTACCAGGCACTCCGCGTAACAGGTGCGGCAGACCCAACAGTTCCTCTTAACCAGACCTTGCCCGGAAAGCTCCCGCAGATGAAGCTTACCCGCGAGGCTGCACAGGGATTCTCTTCTTACGGAAACCAGATTGGTTTGACTACAGGTCAGGTTGCAGAAGTTTACCATCCAGGCTATGTTGCAAAGCGCATGGAACTTGGTGCCGTTATTGCCGCTGCCCCTGTTGATTTGGTTTTACGCGAAACCCCGGAAGCCGGAGACATTATCATCTTGCTTGGCGGTGGAACAGGACGCGACGGTATTGGTGGAGCTACAGGTTCTTCCAAGGTTCACACACAGAAGTCCGTTACTACAGCCGCTGCGGAAGTTCAGAAGGGAAATGCCGTGGAAGAGCGCAAGATTCAGCGTTTGTTCCGCAATAAAGAAGCATGCCTTATGATTCGCCGCTGCAACGACTTTGGTGCTGGTGGTGTAAGCGTAGCTGTTGGAGAGCTTGCCCCTGGTCTTGACATTAACCTTGATGCAGTTCCCAAGAAGTATGAAGGTCTTGACGGAACTGAACTTGCAATAAGCGAAAGTCAGGAACGCATGGCAGTTGTTGTCCGCAAAGAAAACGTTCAGAAGTTTATTGAAGCCGCAAACGCAGAAAACCTTAACGCAGTTGTTGTTGCAACCGTTACGGATACAAACCGCATGGTTATGAAGTGGCGCGGAAAGACAATCGTAGACATTGACCGCTCATTCATAGATACAGCTGGCGCTCCACACGAAGCAGAAGCTCTTCTCGAAAGCCCTGCTGAACCAAAGAAATCTCCTCTTGTAAATCCGCTTGAAAGCGTTGCACAGGTCTTGGGCGAAAACCCGGATTCAGCCGCAGTAGAAAAGGCTTGGATTGCAAACATAAACGACCTTGCATGTTGTTCTCAGCGTGGCTTGGGCGAAGGCTTTGACGGTTCAATTGGTGCATCTTCAGTTCTTATGCCTTATGGCGGAAAGTACCAGTGCACACCGGAAGCAGGTATGGCAGCAAAGATTCCAGTTCTGTCTCCACGCGAAACTTCTACCGTAAGCCTTATGAGCTACGGCTTTGACCCACGCGTTGCACAGTGGTCTGCATGGCATGGTGGTCAGACTGCGGTATTGTCCAGCCTTGCAAAGATTACATGTCTTGGTGGCCGCGCATCTACCTGTTACCTCTCTTTCCAGGAATTCTTTGGACGCGCTGTAGACAAAAAGACTTGGGGTTATCCTGCAGCAGCATTGCTTGGAGCCTTGGACGCACAGAATTCCATGGGAACAGGTTCAATTGGCGGTAAGGACAGTATGAGCGGAACTTTTGAAAAGCTGAACGTTCCACACACACTCGTAAGTTTTGCCGTAACAACCGACACCGCAAAAAACATCAGAAGCGGTTCATTCCAGAAAGCCGGAAACGGAATTTACCTTGTAAGCGTTCCATATTCACAAGCCCTTGCACCAGACTTTGAAACTTTCAAGCAGAATTCAGAAGTACTCTACAAGCTTAACGCAAGCGGAAAAATAAGCGCAATGTATCCGGTAACAGCCGGCGGTATTGCAGAAGCCCTAAGCAAAATGGCTATGGGTAACAGAATTGGTGCTGCTATCAGGATGATTCCGGAAAGCCCAACCGCTGCAGAACTTGACCTTGACGTAAGCGCACGCGACCTCTTTACTCCGCTCTACGGTTCAATCATCGTGGAAAGCGCGGAAGACCTGGAAGCTGTTGCAGACTTTGCAGAAGGAACAGTCGTAAAGCTTGGAGAAACAACTGCAGAAAAATCAATCAATGTCTTTGGCACAACAATTGCTTTGGACAAGATAGAAAAAGCTTGGGAAGAAAAACTTTCTGTTGTATTCCCACCGGTAAGCGGTGCAAAAGAACAGCCTGCTCTTGAAGACTGGGCAAAGAAAGAACACGAGTCACTTGCAGCAACACGCGCATCGTTCAACGTAAAGAATCTTCCTGCATCAAAACCGCGCGTAATCATACCGGTATTCCCCGGAACAAACTGCGAGTACGACATGGCACGCGCATTCAACCTGAACGGAGCAGACACAAAGATTTTGGTATTCCGCAACCGTACACCGGATGAACTTGCCGCAAGCCTTAAGAACTTGGCAAAAGAAATTGAATCTTCACAGATTCTTGCATTCTCAGGTGGATTCAGCAGCGGAGACGAGCCGGACGGTTCTGGAAAATACATTGCAAACGTAATCCGCGAACACCAGGTTTCAGACGCAATAATGGACTTGCTAAAGAAGCGAGGCGGTCTTATACTTGGCATCTGCAACGGATTCCAGGCACTTATAAAGACAGGCCTTGTTCCATACGGAGAAATCCGCGACATGACGGACAGCACACCAACCCTTACCTTTAACAAAGTTGGCCGCCTTATAAGCCGTGTTGTCCGCACAAGAATGGTCAGCGCAAAAAGCCCGTGGGCCTTGGACAAGAGTATCCTTGAACCAAAGATTCACCTTGTTCCGGTAAGCCACGGAGAAGGACGCGTTGTTATGGATAAAGATCTTGCCAAAAAGCTCTTCGAAGCAGGACAGGTATTTACCCAGTACGTAGACGAAAACGGAATGCCAAGCATTAGCGAACCGGACAACCCCAACGGAAGCCTCTTTGCAATCGAAGGTCTTACCAGCCCGGACGGACACGTTCTTGGTAAGATGGCACACAACGAACGCACGGTTGGCTTGGACGTAAACGGTTCTTCCGCAGACTTAATAAAGAACATTGCGGTTGAAGGCGTTCAAAGCAAAAACGAAAACTCCTGCCAGAACATTTTCCGCGCAGGCGTTTCCTATTTTGCATAGAACAGAGATCGGTGCATAGGACAGAAGGATTCTTTTTCTTCTTTGGAGCAGCTTTTTCCTGCAAAACTGTCCATTGCCTTAAGTTTTTTATGTAAACAACTAGCACCATGGAGGGCGCGTCAATTGTTTGCATAAAAAACGCGTAAGTTCCAAACGGCAGGGAATGCCTTTTGGAACGGGCTTTCCGGGGTTCGCTTGAAACTGCGTTGCGAAAACCGCGGGTCCCTTCCCGCTCCATTGCTACCGCAACGGCTGCGCCGCCCCTACAATCCCGGCTAGGCTTAATGGCAAGTAAGCTGGCCGCATACGAAGGAGCAAATATGAAAAAAGTTCTACTTGTATTTTTATTTATTCTAGCAGGAATGTCTCTTGTCTTTTCCCAAGGAGCAGGCGAAGATGATTACTATGATGGACTTGAAGAACTTTCCAAGCTAAGCCCCAAAGAACTGTGTGAACTTTTATCCACAGAAGAAAATGAAAACTTCATTACGCTTTACGTCCTAACTTTAACAAAGGAAGGTTTTGAAAGCGACAATGAAATTCCTCCGGTAACAGAAAACCGCTTTAAGGAAATCCTAAAAGAAATAGAAAACCTGGAAGGCAAAGTCAAAAAGAAGATAAAAAAGTCCGGCTACTTAAAAAAAGACGGTTATGCTTACAAAAAGGCCTTCGGCAACACATTCCTAGTGAACTTAAAGGCAGACACTCCCTATTCCTATTATAGAATCCGAAACCCGGAAGCAGACAACGGCCTGAATGACTTTATCGGAGTCTTCTATTCGCGCCCCAGCAAAAAAGGCTACATCATCTTTACAGGCTTAAGGCTCAATCTAGAAAACGAACTTGACGACGACCTTAGCTTTGACTCAGAAGATTTTGTTGACATGTACAATGAATGCAAAGAAAAATCAGAATTTACAACTTCAATAAAAATAGACGGCAAAAAACACACTGTCTTTTTCATGGATATTGAAGACGAATTAGAATGAACGCATTCAATTTTATGCCACTTGCAATGATGGTACTTTTATTTGCGTTTTTTTTGCTAAGCCCTGTAGTAATCACAGTACTGAACATCAGGAATATATTTGCCAAGAAAAAGATTATTCCGCGGGTCTTGCTTTTCCTAACTGTGATTATGGGACTAGGCTTTTATTTTCTTTGCCTAGACATTTCTAATGTAACGTCTGCTGAATGGAGCGAGGCCGTTGTTATAGGGGAATACCACACTCCGATTGCAAGTGGATACCGCTTTTCCTTTCTTGCTTTGCTTGGACTTGGTATTGCATCCCTTTTTGCACTTGCCCTTGTCCCCGCAAAAAACCTTTCTCCACTTGCCGCATCCGTTGCACTAGCAGGACTTCTTATTGGAAACCTGCTCAATCTTTTTTATGCAATTCACCTTGCACCGCTTTTTTTCCAAAAGGAGTTCCCCTACATACAACAACCCCTGCCTCTTATTTTTCACTTTAACATTCTGCTTCTTTCTGTTTACTATGCAAGAAAACAAATTCTTGAACAGATTCCGCTTATGGATCAAAAAATTGCAAGGACAAATTCGCTCCGCCTAAAATGCTTGTATTCCTTCCTAAAAAAAGTTTCCAACTGGCCACTAGCCGCTTTTCTAGCCCTTATCCCGCTTGCCCTTTTAATAGAAATTATTCTGCTTCTCTTTGGACAGGGAGCAGCAAGCCCAATAAAAATGTTTACTATGACGGCAGACTGGTCTTTTTCCCAGCAGATACCGCCTCCTCCCCTTGAACACAGCGGGCATTATCTTTGTACGGTTGCAGCAGGCGGCCACAAAAACCTGGTAAAGCCTCTCCGCTTTGGAAACAGAAGGGGAAGAAAAATCATTGTGAACAGGCAGCTTATGGTGGCAAATGCCTTTGAAGAACTGTTAGCAGAAAAAGCACCAGACCTGCACAAAAAAATCCGCCACTTCTACGACAGCCACGGCTATCCACTTTCCAAAATTATAACGACTCCGCTTAGAGCAGACATTGTATATCTTTTGATGAAGCCCCTCGAATGGGTTTTTGCCTTTACATTGTATATGTTCAGCACAAATCCAGAAGAACGCATTTCAAGACAATACGCGTAATTTTTGCAGAGCAAGGGAGAGATAAAAATATGAAAAACACAAAAACGCTTTCTGATGAACAAAAGTTTATTATGGAAGCCCGATACCAAAAATGGTCTCCACGGTTTTGGGACAATGCAGCATTTGTCTTTGATGAAATTAGCTCAATCATTGTATTTTTTTTAGCCCTGTACAGACTCATCGGAACTGTTAAAAACTTGCGGCAGAAAAATGCTTGTGTTAAAGAAATCATCATGTTCTGCATTATGATTTTTAATTTCATCTTTTTTGGATTTATTTGCATAGGAATACATTTTTTTAACTTGGTGCGTGTATAATGAAAAAGATTATCTTGATATTCACATTGATTTTTGCAGTAAGCATTTCAAGGGCATTTGCAGACAAAAAATTAAGCGCATATTTTACCAGTGAAAAAATAATTTCGCAGATTATGGAAAAACTGAATGCAGACTTTACAAGCAAGGAATCAAAGGCAATTGCAGATTATATTCGTCTAAAAAACTTTTCGCTTGAAGATGCACTTTCCCTTGAAAACGGAATTTATTTTTTGAGCTACGAAGTCCGTGTAGATTTTAACGATGAAAAAAAACGCTCTAAACTCAAGAACGCTCTTTTGAATTCGCCCACACGCTATTACGTCATTTTGACTTACGACACCGCACAAAAAATGATTTTGAATCTTGAGACCCGCACAAATAAT
>JAGACC010000134.1 GCA_017614295.1 Treponema sp. | reverse complement strand
GCAGGGGGGAATAAACTGGCAGGCAGCCAAGGAATTTGCTTCTCTTCCAAACAGCAAAGTGGTTCACCTGCACTACAACAAGCACGAGCTTACATTCTTGATGAGGAACAGGTAGAAGCACTCGTAAAAACATCTTGTCTCTCAAATAAAAATCATAGTATATTATTTACATTGGAACATCGCAGTATCGGGTGGCTGTCTCCTAATCTTAATGAAAGGGAGATTTCGTGCAGATATGACAAAATACGAAAAGGCAATGCTTGTAATTGCTATTCTTAGTTTGCTTATAGAAGCACTCGCTCTCTTCAAGTATACCTTGTAGAGCAAAAAAAAGCCTACCCTCAAGTGTCGCAGCTTCCGAGTAGGCTTTTTAACTAAATGCTTAAAGGAGACAGCCACACGACTGCGGTGTTCCTTTTACTGTTTAAATATACCCCAATTTATTGCCACAGTCAAGCATTGCCTTGACAAAGGAGGTTTTATGAAGAACACAGCAAGGCATTACCATGCAGCGCGAAACCTTATTCTTGCCCTTACCGCAATAGCACTCTGCACCCTTTCGCTACTAGCCCCCGCTTCTGCCCACGCAGAAAAAGCAGAAAAATTCCCCTACGGAAAAAAGGGAAAAACAGAAAAAAGCTTTACATCCTGCTACTACTCAAAAAAGATTTCCAAACTGAACATGACGGTGGAAGTCCCAGAGTTTGAAGGATGCGATCCACTCAACAAAAGCATAAAAAAATGGCTAAGCGAAAAATGCAAGTACGCAGAAGAAAACTACACAGACCTCGAAGAAGAAGGTGAACTTACAATCCACATTGGAACCGTAACATACACCGGCTCTTACATCTCCGTACTCTTCTACGAAATAGTCAATGCAGGCGGAGTACACCCATATATAGAAAGAAAAAGCTTTGTCTTTAACAAGGAAAGTAAAAAGATGGTAGCTTCCGCAAAGGAATTTATTTCCGACAAAGCCTACAAAGCAGCGCTTGAACCGGTCCTGGAAAAGAACGAAACTTCTGCAGACGAAGCATTTTGCAGCGGCATACCGGACTTGGACAAAGTGCCATTCGTTCTTACCCCAACTTCCGTTGAACTTGTAATAGGCGGTGAACACATGTACGGCTACATGTGGGGAATGGAATTCATTGTCCCTGTAAACAGAAAGTAAAAGAGGAGCATAAAAAAAGCCACCCCTGAAAAAGCACTTGGCAATAATTCAGGGGCAGCCTTTTGCAGAATTTTCAGCCTTTCTTAGAACCAAAGAGAAGCCTGGTCTTCCCAGTCGATAATTTCTTCCGGTGCAAAGAAGAGGTCTATCTCGCGCTTGGCACTTTCTTCGCAGTCACTTGCGTGGATAATATTGTGCGTAGTGTGAGAACAGAAGTCTCCGCGGATTGTTCCAGGATGAGCCTCTGCAGGACTTGTGGAGCCTGTCATCTTCCTTACCAAAGTAATGCAGTCATCTCCCTGCCAAACCATTGCAACAACAGGACCACTTGTAATGTAGTCAACAAGCGGATCATAGAAGGGCTTTCCCTTGTGTTCGGCATAGTGCTTAGAAGCCAATTCTGGGCTAATGTTCATAAGCTTAAGCCCCACCAGCTTAAGACCTTTCTTTTCGAGGCGGCTGATAACCTCGCCTACAAGCCTGCGGTTCAAAACACCGGGCTTTAACATGGCAAAACATCTTGTACTCATAATTCGTACAAATTAACAGAAAACGCAACTTTTTTCAAGGTCTTGCTAGATTTTTCATATCTGGAGCATACCTTCTTTTTTTACTGCCCCTTCGGGGATCATCAGTATTACGGGCTTTCCGTGGCTTGCCCCCTACCGGGCGCGGTGCTTACGCACGGCTATCGCCCCACTCCAATCCCGGCTAGGAGTTTTTTTGCTAAAGGAATTTCTAAGAAAAAATTCTATTCCCCCACGACACTATTTGTCATACCCCCTGCATTAGACTAAAAAAAAGCGACAAAACAGGAGGACACTATTATGGTAAAGAAAATCCTTATCGGCACAGGCATAGGTCTTTTGGCAACAATCATCTACAGCACAATCAGCAAGATAAAAGAAGAAAACGAAGAACTCAAAGAATACAGCACGGAACTTCTCCAAAAGAACCTGGAACTCCGCGAAATCATAAACAAGAACAACCTTAGCGAAGAGCAGACAGACGATGACGAGCCAAATGAATTCCTTGTCTTCTCCGGAGAAAGCTGAAACAGGAAAAAAATTCATTGCAAACCGCCCAAAGGAGATGTATCATAAAAACATGCAGAAACATGATGCGTTAAAAAAATCCCCAAAGCTTACGGTTGAACAAATAATTGAATACTGCAAAAACGACCTGGGAATTACATTCAACCTTATGGGCGAAGATGCAGCGGCAGAATTCCTTAAGAGACACAACTATTTTTTCCGCCTAAAGCAGTATGCCGGAATTTGCAAGGAACAGACAAAGAGCGGCAAATACATAGGCCTTGACTTTGGTCACCTGGTTGAACTTTCTACTATAGATATGTTCCTAAGAAAGCTGCTTCTTAAAATGACTATAGACCTCGAGCATTACCTTAAGGTAAAGATTGTTAACGAATGCCAGGAAAACGATGCGGATGACGGTTACGGCGTAGTTGCTGCCTTCCTCCAAAAGCACCCCAAGGTAAAAAATTCAATTGAGGACAGCTCAAAACTTGCGGGCTACAACGGCTACAACATAAGAAAATACGTTGACACCCCGGCAGTCTGGAATTTCATAGAAATGATTGGCTTTTTTGACTTCATCAACTTTTATTCCTTCTACTACGACTACTTCCATTTGCGGTGCAAGTACACAAAGTATTTCGACTCCGTGCGCAGGCTAAGAAACGCTGCCGCCCACAACGTATGCCTTTTGTACAACTTTTCATCCGTGCAAAACTTCCGCAGCGACTCAGAGATAAGCATGGAACTTATTGGAGCAAAACTTGGACTTGACCCTAGAACAATCGCAAGCTGCATGAAGGTTCCCCTCCTAAACGACTTTGCGGTAATGCTTTCCGTATACACACAGCTGGTAACTTCGGAAATGGTGAAGGCAAAAACACTGCAAGAGCTGAAGGACTTCTTTGACGGCAGGATGGTCTACCGCAAGCACTATTTTGAAAACTTCCCCTCCGTCAAGAATGCCTACAAGTTTGCCCGAGCGGTACTGGACTGGTATTCATCCAAGGCGGAAGTCAAAGCGGCAGAGTAAGTTCCAAGCGTAAACTCAGCAGCAGAAAAACTGGATGCAAAACTTTATTGAAATAACATTGCAAACAGGAAAAAACGGGTATATAATAAAGATATGTTTTACCTTTTTAGGTTTTAACTAGCACCAAATGTACTATAAACAAGGTTGAATATGGAACGGCAAAAAAAGGTGAATTACCTTCGAATAATTCAAATCGATCAGATTTTAGCGACCGATCAAAGCCACACTTCAAAAGAAATTGCAAAAATACTGGAAACCACTCCGCGCACAATTCAGCGTGACATTGAATTTATGAAGGACACCTTTAGAGCACCAATCGAAGGAGACTACCGGGGCTACCGCTACACAGAACCCAACTTCTTTATAAAAGCCATTCCCCTTACAGAAGGAGAAGCTTTTTCCGTTGCAGTCCTGGAACCTCTTTTGCAGCAATACAGGAACACACCTCTGGAAACCCAGATGCTCTCCATCTTCAAAAAAATCGAATCCTGTCTGCCGGACAAAATCACAATAGACACATCGGTCTTAGATCCAAAAATTTCATTCATACCGGACAGGGTAGAAATCATAAAACCGGAACTTTTTAAAATCATATTTGACTCCATCAAAAGAAGCCGTTCACTTTCGTTTGAATACCGCCCGCTCCAAAAAACATCATTCATGCAGCGGACGATAGACCCCTACCACGCTGTTTGCCAAAGGGGCAACTGGTATGTAATAGGAAAATGCCACGACAAAGGCGACGTACGCATATTCTCTTTTGGCAGAATGAAAAACGCCCTTGTTACCAATGAAAAATTCAGCATCCCAAAGGACTTCAAAACATCCGATTATTTTGATTCCGAAATGGGAGTATGGCTTAGCGACAAAATACCTGTAGAAGTTGAACTCCTCTTTGACAAAGAAATTGCAACCTACGCCACAAACCGAATCTGGCACAGCGAACAAAAACTGGAGGAAAGGCAAGACGGAAGCGTATACCTAAAATTCAAAACCACCCAAAAAAACGAACTCATGCGCTTTATCCTAGGACAGGGGCACACGGTAAAACTCCTCTCCCCCCAAACACTTGTAGACGAACTAAAGGCAGAGCTAAAGCGCACACAGGAGATGTACGAGGCAGAAGCGTTGCATTAATTGCAAAAACAATATTTTTACCCCATGACATTGCTTGTCGTGGGTAGTGGGATATAATAAAGTGATGGTCAAAAAAAAAAGGCCACAAGGAGGATACCTATGTTTATGCCAAGCTTTGAAGAAACCTGATTTGTCTGCAAAAACTGCGGCAACAGGTTTTCCGGCAGAGAAACAGAAGAAGGCAAAAAACGTGAGAATTCAGAACGCTCACCCCTAAGCCTATTTGAATCCGGTCCCGCCCACCCCAAGTGCCCCCAATGCAAAAGCCGCAAAACGGAAAAAGACATGGGGATAGATTATTAAATAAAAACTTACCCCACGAAAATGCGCTGTTTTCAGTAGCACGTGGGGAAAATATAAGACAAATAAATATAGGAGAAACTGTATATGATTGGAAAACAGAAAGAGATTTAGTTAAAAGAAAAAATAAGAAAAATTTAACTTCTCATAAAACACAATCAACTTTAAGCAATAAAAATGGTAAAATATCTAAAATACCTTAAAAAGAAAAAAT
>JAGACC010000133.1 GCA_017614295.1 Treponema sp. | reverse complement strand
CTATTGGAAGCTGCTTCTGCAACGTCAAAAAGATCCATTCTTTCCCACCTCCGCGCAAAAAAGAGCCCTTGCAAAAGCTAAATTTCGTCGCGCTCAAAGATCAATTCGTAGATACTGTGGCCGGCATCCAATCCTTTCTGCTCAAACTTTGTCCTTGGCCTCCATTCCTGTGGCGGAGAGAAGGATTCGTAGCGGTTGTGCAGGCCTGGCGTTTGGCTAAGTTCCACAAGTGCATCTTCTGCATACTCCTGCCAGTCCGTAACAAAATAAAGATAGCCTTCGGAAGCAAGCTTCTGGGAAAGCAAATCTGTACGGGGCCTGTGAAGGAGACGGCGCTTGTGATGCTTCTTTTTGGGCCAGGGATCTGGGAAAAATATATGGAATGCCTCTATGGAAGAATCCGGAACCATTACTTCCAGTGACTCCAGGGCATCGTGCTCTATTATGAAAAGGTTCTTTAGCTGGCGTCTTTTTATTTCGCCAAGCAAGCGTCCAACCCCAGGCTTGTGTACTTCTATTCCAATGTAATTCATTTCGGGATTCTTTTCTGCAATCTCTGCAGTGGCATGTCCCATTCCAAAGCCAATTTCGATCGTAACGGGGTTTGTGTTTCCAAAAATCTCGGTAAAATTAAGGGTCTTATGCTCAAAGGGAATGCACCAAACCTGATGCAAGTCTGCATAGCTACGCTTTTCTCCCTCCGACATACGGCCTGCGCGCAAAACATAGGTCTTTATGGGGCGCATAAAAAATTCAGATATAGGATTATCGTCTTCTTCCGGTCCAGGATCGTCAATGCTGTTTGGCAAGTTATTTTCCTCTCTATTTTAATTTTTTTGCAAAGTCTCAAAGGGCAACATAAAAAGTAAAGACCCGCTTACATAGCAAACCCGCATTCTTTCCGCAGTTCCGTAGTCAGCAAGGATTGCAGCGTTGTCATTCCATTCTTCCCTTCGCTTACCACAGTATATCAAAATGCCGTCTGTATTGTAAAGGGCAATACGCTCATTATTTGGGTTTGCAACATAATATGGCAGTTCTGAATAAGGTTTTAGACAAAATTCCGGTGTAAAATTCAAGGAAAATTCAGATTCGCACTCACGGTCGGACAAATCCTTGTAGTATACATAGTAAATTCCCTGGGGAAGCTCTGAATTGTAGGGAGGAAAAAAGCTTGAGCAGCCTACATAATCCTTGCCGCTTCCACCGTGGAAAACCATGGGTGACTGGCAGTGCCATTCAAGTCCGCTCTCCGGGTGAAAAGTTCTTATCTCTCCTGCACGCAGGACGGAAGAGCTGGGCTGGACAAAGACGCTGAACCTTACCTGGGGGGCTGATGTTTCATCCTTGTAGTCAAAGACAACATTTTCTTCTACTGCTACTATGGAAGGTTCGCTGTCTGAGCAGGAAAAAAGCAAAAAAACTGCCGCTATAAAAAGCAAATAAAAGGGTAAGCTAAAGAATTTTAGATGATTTGACTTATGCCTAAAAGACCTACGCCCGATTGGAAGGGACCGCCAAAGGCGGGTTGCAGCGCAATGGAGCCGAAAGGCGGAACCCTGGAAAGCGGGTAAAAATGGTATGGTTTTGACCGGCCTTGAAGAGCCGGGCACAGTTAAACAAGGCATACAGTCCAGAAGATAAAAAAACTAAAAATTGAATTTTAAGTTTATAACGGTAAGATCGCTTGTAGTAAACTGGTTTACAAGTGACTCAAATTTTACGTTAACCTTTTTGCACGCGTCTTCGAGGTAGGAAAGGTAGTAGAGGCCCAAATCCGTTCCTTCTTCACCCTCCGGCATCTGGCGGTAGAAGTCGATGAGCGAACGCTTGTTAAGGTCTGCGGAAAGTTTGCTCTCTATGTTTTCCTTTACTTCCTGGAACTCGTCTTCCTTGTTGTAAAGGGTTATGTTAAGTGCGCCCTGCTTTCCGATTGATGTTGAACCGCCTCCAATCTTCCATGAAAGCGATACGAATTCGTGCTTGCGGGAAAGTTCTTCCACTATCTTTTTGCGGATGTCCGGGTCGTAGATAAGGGTGTCCGCGTTGTCTATGCCCTGGTAAAGAATCCTTGCCTCTTTGCGCATGTTTGTGTTTTCGCTGTTGAGGGCAAGCTCCATTACCATTACGGAAATGTATTCGGCAACCTTGGATTTGTCCATGTACTGGGCCAAAGACTGCCTTAGGATTGACATTATCTGTGAAAAGCCTTCCGTCTTGTAGAACTTTGTAATAATGTACCAGTTCATGAGGTTAAGGCGGTTAAGGAATTTTTCTGTCATAAGAAGGTATACGTTCTTTTCTTCCGGGGTGTAGTCCGTGTTTGACATTATGCTCTTCCAAACCGGTTCCAGGATGGCCTGTCTTGACTGCTGGATGGCATTGTCCTTAAAAGAAAGAATGTTGCGGAGCTGCTTTTCCGGTATGCGGGTCTTTTCGTCTATGAGCTGGCTAGGATTTGTTCTGTTGTGATGGCGAACGCAGTCACATTCAATCATCTGGGAAAAAATCTGGCGGTCAAACTGCTTGTAAAGAATTGAATAAACGATGACCTTTGAAAGATCCATTATTTCCTGGCGGCGGGAGACAAATTCGGACATTGAAATTTCTATCTTTGAGATGTAGTCAACAAGAATCATGTTCTGGATTGACATTGGAGAAAAATGCTCCATGCTGATTCCATACTCTTCTACATTGTCTGCAAGGCGGAAACGCAAGAGTTTTTTCTTGTTACTGATAAAATGAGAAGCACCGTCCTCGGTTAGCACCACCTTCAAGGGCAAGTCCAATATAAACTTTTTTTCCGCTGCGCTCATCTGGTAAAAGAACTCCTTAAAAATTCAGATAGTATTTCAATTTATAATATCGGACAATTCTTGCTTATTTTTTACTTTTTTCTATTATATAACAAAGGTATTGCAATGTAAACTCCAATAATTTAATATATAGCTATGGAAACAAAAGGTTCTCGCAAAAAAGCCTGCATAACCTTGCTCTTTTTTGCTTTTTTTAGCTTGCTCCTCCTTAGGGCACAGACCCCGGACAACCTTGACTTCAGTTTAAAAATATACGATTCCATTGCACAAAAGGGTTTCCAGGTAAGAAAGCAGAACCTAGACGCAGCAGACTCTGGAAATTTTCCCCAGAACCTTATAGTGGAGATTCCTTCCGTAAGAAAATCCAAGAACGAGATTGACACAGTAGTTTTTTCCTTTACCCAGGATTTTTTTTACAAGGACATGAACCTTCTGCTGAATTTTATTGACAACCTTAAGGCAAAGAACCTTAACTACGACTGCATTGTTTTTTTGAGCGCAAACGACAATTCCCTCTTTGTTAGGGGGGATGAAGGACGCGAACACCATCCGACGGGCTCTGCGGTTTTTACTACATCCATTAGGAATTCGGACAACATGTGCGCAATAGTAATAGACGAAAGCAGCAGCACTTCCCTTTCCTTCTTTGCAAAGCAGACGTATTCCGTAATACCGGGCGGAAGTTCTGACGTTTCCCCTTCTTGGCTGGTAAAATCCCTTTGCGACTCCTGCCAGGAAAACGGGGCTTCACCTTCCATGCCAAAATCTTTTTCCATGCTTTACAGGCTTGGCATTGCCCGCGAAACAAGAAGGGTCTCGCAGTTTTTTGCACAGTCAATTCCTGCAGCGGGAATAGCTCTTTCTGCAAGCGAAAAAGACCTAAAAATCTTAATAACAGCGGCTGACCTTTTGCAAAGCAGAAGAAGCTCCATCTGGGACCGCCACTATTCTGTCCTGCAGATTGATGCTTACACATTCTGGTACGGAGAAGCACTTCTTGCGCTTTTCTTTATGATATTTGCATTCGCCACGATTTTTTCCGTAAGCTTTTCTTCTTTTAAGGACACCAGCAAGAACAAGGCTATCTTTAACGACATTAGGAGAAGCGCATTCCTAGCGTTGGGTTATATAATAATAATCGTTGCTGTTCTTGTTCTTGTGCAGACGATTTTTTCTTTTACGGCAAGAAGCCCACTCGTTCTTATGGGAATAAAAGTTATATCCGTCTTTACGGCTCTTGTTATAATCTTTATTACACAGATACGAAAGAGGTTCAACACATCCCTTGAAGGCACAGGCTTCTTTATGATGTTCCAGTCTTCGCTAAACATCTTTATATTTACCTGGATAGACCTTTCGCTCTTCTTTATGTTCTTTATGGAATACGTGATTCTTGCCTTTGCAAAAAAGACAAAGACAAAGATTAACATGATTATCCTATTCCTTGTTTCGCTGATTCCGTTCCTAAACCTAACGGTGGATTTCTTAAAAGGTGCCAACTATCTTAGCCTAAGACGCTTTGCTGTATGCACGGTGTTTGGGAACTTTCTGCTTTCCCTTGCCCTGCTCCCGCTCCTTATGCAGATTTTTAGAATACTTTTGGTGCTTGGTATCTTTAACTCCAAAAAGAAAACTTCGCGTAAAAAGAATTTTGTCTATGCAACAATAACAACATCCATAATCCTACTCTTCTTTCTTTCATTCTACTGGATGATGATAAAGATAATATATGGCCCAACTTCTACAAGTACATACAGGGCCCAGTTTTCTACCGTGGACGGAACAAATCCTGAGATGGTAAAGGTTTCCTATACGGAAGATGAATTCATGGAGCTTACGATTTACCACATAATCATTGACTCGGACGAAAAGGTTCTTCGCTATTCGATAAGCCTTGAGGCTGACGGTTCTATTCCGCTTTACGACTGCAACTATGACTATACGATAGAGGCGGACAACAAGGTCTTCTTTGAAATACCGGACTACCCTGCCGGGAAGATTGAAATTGTTTTCTCTAGCGACAAGGGGCTGGACGAAGTCTTAAAGATAAGCGCATTCATTCAGAACTCAAAGAATTCTGCTGAAGTGTTCCACCAGAAGAAGCAAGTTAACATAAGGAGCTGAACTATGGGGGAAGATTCCGCTATACCAAAGGTTTATTTCCACGTTGACCTTGACGCTTTTTTTGCTTCCGTAGAGCAGCTTGACCATCCCGAATACAGGGGTAAGCCATTGATTGTTGGTGGCATTCCAGGAGACAGGCGCTCTGTTGTTTCTACTGCATCTTACGAGGCTAGGAAATTTGGGGTTCACTCTGCAATGCCTATTGTAAAAGCGGTTCAGCTTTGTCCTCACGGGATTTTTGTTAGGGGAAATTACCTGCGCTACCAGCAGAAATCTCAGGAGGTTATGGAAATATTCCAAAACTATTCACCGGAAGTTACGCAGATGTCTATAGATGAAGCTTTCCTTGACCTTACCGGAACTTCGGGAATATTTGGCAGCGCGGAAGAAACTGCAAAGAGGCTAAAAAAAGAAGTGCTTGAAAAAACAGGTCTTACCGTTAGCGTTGGAATTGCAAGCACCATGTATGTGGCAAAAATTGCATCCGGTCTAAAAAAACCGGACGGGCTTACAATTGTTCAGGATGGAAAGGAAGAAGAGTTTATGATGTCCCTTCCACTTGAAAAGCTATGGGGCTGCGGTACAAAGACTCAGGAGCGGCTTAAGGCTGCCGGATTAAAGACAATAAAAGACATTCACAGTAAATCGAAAAACCTTCTTGTAAGCATATTCGGCAACGGAACAGGGAGCTTCTTGTACAATGCAGTCCGCGGTAACAGGGATATGATTTTTGGCGGAGAGGCAAAGAACCATTCTATAAGTTCCGAGAGGACATTTGACTTTGACCTTACCGACAGGAATTCCATAGACACTGCCCTAATGGAGCTTTGCATGAACGTTCTTTACAGGATGCACAAGGAGCACGTAAGGAGCAAAACCGTAGCGCTAAAGATAAGGTATGAAGATTTTACCACGGTTTCTGTTCAGCAGACATCTGAATTTCCCGTAAGCAATGCTGATGATTTGTACGAAAGGTGCAAGTCCCTCTTTGCAAAGAAATGGACTGCCGGCCGGGGAATAAGGCTATTGGGCCTTGCTTGCCAAAATGTGGAAGATAAGAGCGTACCGGTTCAAAGAAGCCTGTTTGCTTCCGCTGACGAAAAAAAAGCAAAGGTTGAAGAAGCAATTTTCGCCATGGAAGACAAACACCCGGAGCTAAAAATACGTAAAGCCCGTCTTTATTCCAAAGGAGCAAAGTAGCCGCTTTCGTCTTTTCCTGAATGGTTAAGAAGGTAGGTTTCTACTTCCAGAGGAATGTACTTCTTTCCGTATTCAGATGACGAGACCGACGTATAGGTAATCTGGTACAAACCTGACGGTAGGTTAATAACATCCTTTACTACAGGAGCCAAACCTTCCGGTCTGTAAACATAATAGCTTGTTCCAGTTGTG
>JAGACC010000132.1 GCA_017614295.1 Treponema sp. | reverse complement strand
TGACCTTAAGGAATTGCTTATTGGTGCCATAACGCCGCCTGGCTTGTTTTTGACCCTGTTTATACTCTTAATCTTCTTTGGCATGTGCTGGTGTACGGCTTTTGGCTGGATGGAGTTTGGGCAAAGCAATTGAATGTATGGCTTTATCTGGCGGTTGCTTTGTAACTTGCTTGGGGCGTTGCGGGGCTTTGCAAAGGGATTGACCCGCAGAGGGGGTAGCGGAAGACAGTTGCGTGCTGCCAGCGGGGTGAGCCAAAGCCTTTGCAAACAGATATTCAACTAAATGACCAGCATTGTCATTTTCTGCTTCTTAATCCAATTTGCCGTCATCCTGTCTGCTTGCTTTAGGATAGTTGAAGAGCCAGGCAATAAGGCAAAATGCAAACAAGATGATTCCGACAATCAGATTTCCGGTAATTATATATTGAATAAAGCCGAACAGGGCTGCGTTCTCTGCCAAGCCAAGCATCATTGCGAAAAGATTAAAGATGGTTGTCTTTTCATCAGAATTGGGTTTGGAAAGAAATGTCTTTACTATCTTGTTTTCATAAAAACTTTTTTTGTATATTTTTTTTGACAAGAGAATGCTGACCGTGCATGTGATGAATCCGAAGAGAAGCATTAATAAACTTACCGGTGAAAATGAATTGTTCACCTTTATTGGATTTGAATATGCAAGGTATGCATATACCGCTTTTGTCACTGGAAATGCAAACCAAATCAATTTAAAAACTGCACTGTTCATTTTAAACACTTTCCTTTTTGTTATAAATTCTTCTGTAAGTATATCATATCAACTAGCTGAATGCCAGCTTTTAAAAACGAACATTTTGCTCTTGTCAAGAAGGAATTTTATTTAATCCTACGCCGCCGTGGAGGGGCCCGCCGAAGGCGGGTTGCGTTAGCAATGGAGCGCGGTTAGCGCGGAACCCCGGAAGGGCGGTGACGATATGGCATGGCGGTCGAGTTAGAGTGGAAATGAATGGTAGAGCATAAAAAAAGCTTCCGTCCAGAAAATTCAAGTTGACAAGAATTAATTGTTGGTTTAGAATACAAGTATTATGTGGAAAACATCAGTTTTATTGTTAGAAAAATGCTATATCTCTACCCGCCAATAGGGGTAGTGGGCCTTTTTCAGAAAACTGTGGTTTTGCACTAACGCCAGTCGCTTTTGTAATTCCCTTTTCTAAAAAAAATCCAACACTTTTAACCACTTCCCTTTTTTTACGACTTTTATTTTTGCCGTAAAGGGGCGGCTTATTATGTTCAACATTAAAAAACAAATTGGAAGATTATATTCATCTGCGGTTTTTGCCCAGATTTCGCTTTCGGGTGCTTGGGTTGCAATTCTTGCTGCCAGAGGATTTTCTCTTGCCCAGATTGGCTTTGCGGAAACGATTTTTCATATCGTGAGCATTTTGTTTGAAATTCCTTCCGGAGTTTTGGCGGATGTGCTTGGACGGAAGAAGACTCTGGTTATTTCTTGCCTGATGCGTATGGCTGGTAACATTGTGATGATTTGTTCCAACAATTTTGCCATGGTCTGTATTTCGGTTGGGCTCCATGCGCTTTGCTACAACTTTTCTTCCGGGTCTGGAGATGCGCTTGCCTACGATTCGCTTAAGTCGGTTGGGCAGGAGGGTAAGTTTGACAGGTACGCTTCCAATCAGCTTGTAATTTACAGGGTGTGCGAAGGGCTTTCAACTTTGACTGCCGGTTTTGCTTTGGTTTTGGGCTACAGGATTGCCTATGCTACAGGAGTCTTTGCCGCTGTTGTTCAGCTGGTGATTCTTTCTGGTCTTGTGGAAGTTAGGCTTTCTCCTTTGGCGGAAGACTTTAACGTGTGGAAGGAAATAGGCAAGTGTTTTAAGCAGAGCTTTTTGTTCTTAAAGGAAGCAAGGAAGGCGCTGCTTTTGATGTTCACAAATTCTTTTGTGGGTGCATTGGACATTCTGCTTTTGTTCTTCCTGCAGGCAAAACTTCCTATGGCTGGAATTCCAAACTGGCTTCTTGGCTTGGCTTTGCTTATCACTCAGATTGGAGACATTGTTGGGGCAAGGGTTATTCTTTTGGCAAAGAGTGTCCGCTACAGGATTATCTTTTTGCTTTCCACGCTTACTATTTTGGGTGGAATTGCGCTTGAGCATACGGGGCTTTACCTTCTGATGACGCTTGGGGGCTTTATGGCTTCTATGGCGGATGATGCGCTTCAGGTTAGGACAAATACCCGTTTGCAGGACATGTTCCCTTCGGAGCAGAGGGCAACTCTTATTAGCATAGAGTCATTTTCTTTCTCTTGCATAATGATTGTGCTTTCTCCTCTTGCGGGGCTGTTCTTTTCCTGGTGGTAAAAACTTGACCCGATGCTAACAAGAAGTTAACAGGTTCGTCATGCTGATTTTCCGTGGTCTGCTGCGGATTTTTGGCATGGCGATTTTTTTTGATTTGGATTTTTTGTAAAGAAAATAGATGGAAAAGCTCTTGTTACTATTTATAAAAATAAAAAGTAGCGCTATAATTTAACTATTGGGGTGCAGTAAATATAAAACAGGAGTAAAGTATGGAGATGAAATTTTTCAAATGCAAGGATTGCGGAAAAGTTCTTGCAATGCCAAGTGCTGGTGCTAGTGCCGCTTGCTGTGGAGATGCGCTTGTTGAACTAAAGGCTAACACGACGGATGCCGCTGTAGAAAAGCATGTTCCGGTTGTTGTAAAAAGCGGAAGCTCCGTTCAGGTTACGGTTGGGGCTGTAATTCATCCTATGGAAGAAAAGCATTTTATTGAATGGATTGGCATTCAGACTAAAAACGGCTTTATGTTTAGGGAACTTGCTCCGGGTGCAGAACCAAAGGCTTCTTTTGTGCTTGCCGATGGCGATGAACTTGTAAGGGCTTATGCCTACTGCAATCTTCACGGACTTTGGGCAGACAGGTAATATGGACAACAAGGCACTTTACAATATTTCCTACGGTCTCTTCTTGCTTGGCTCTAATGCTTCTGGAAAAATAAATGCATGCATTACAAACACCTGCATTCAGGTTGCATCTGATCCGGTCCGCATAGCAATTTCGGTTTTGAATCAGAACTACACTTGCGACTTGATAAAAGAAAGCGGAGTCTTCTCTCTTTCTGTTTTGGACAAGACGGCTGGCTTTGACCTTTTT
>JAGACC010000131.1 GCA_017614295.1 Treponema sp. | reverse complement strand
GAGGGGAGATGTTTCTGTTCAAGAGTATAATCCGGAATGGGAAGCTTTTGCCAAGAAGATAATAAAAGACTTAAAAGAAATTCTTTCCGACCTTGCAGTAGACATTCAGCACGTTGGAAGCACCGCAATAAAAAATATTTCTGCAAAACCAATAATAGACCTTGCTGTAGCAGTTTTGGATTTTACCCCCATCCTTAGCATGAACGACAAATTGGAAGCGGGAGGCTTTATTTTTAGGGGGCAGGATTATGATGACCAATACCTGTATGTTTGCGGAGGAGAAGACTACAGGACTGTTCATGTGCATGTTGTGCTTTACAATTCTGAGCGGTGGAACAATTACCTAAACATGAGGGATTATCTTAACAGCCACGAAGAAGACGCAAGAGCATATTCTGAATTAAAAGAATCATTGGCTAAGCAGTACCCCAAAGACAGAATAAAGTATACGGAAATGAAAAGCGCTTTTATAAATGAGATATTGAATAAAGCAAAAGAATGGCGCAAGTGCATGACAAATTCCAGCAAGTAAATCTTGGACAAAGGAGAGAATATGGGAATTCTTATTAGACAAATAATTACTTCTATTTTAAATCTTTTTTCCCGCAAAGAAGGGGATGCAGAGCTAAAAAAGCAGAAGAGTGAATATGTTAGCAGAGAAAATTTTTCTGTTCATGCGCCAAAGTGGATAATTCCTCTTCTTGTGGTGTATGAATTGGTCTTTGCAGGCTTTGCTGTTTTTTCGTATCTGTATGATGTAAAAATTGCAGTTGTCTTTTTTGTAGCTTTTTGCATCGTGGGCTTTGTGGGGATTATGTTTGATATTGCTTTTTGCATTAAGGTTGAAGGACAGCAAGTTTCTGTTACAAGGCTTTTTAGGGGAACAAAATTCTTTGTAAGGGGCGACATAATTTCTGTTCGTAAAGACAATGCGGGTGCTGTTATACTTGTTTTGGGAAAAGAAAAAATTCATATTGACCCCACCATGGTAAATAAAGATTATTTCTATTCCTTTGCGCAGGGCTGTGCTTGGTCAAATGCAGATTCTGGAATAAAGCAGACATACAAAGTATATAGAAATAAAGGTGAGTATATCTTCCTTATGCTTGTGCTTGCTTTTTTTCTTTCTTTTGCTGCCTTTTATCTTTTGAATCTTACGAACTGTAATTTTACAATGAAGATTCTTGGACTTTCAGCTCTTTCTTTAATAGCAATTGTAGCATTTGTTTATTTGATCTGTCTTCTTAACCACACAATAATTGTGGAAGAACAAAAAGGCCGCTTTTCCTATAAAAAAGGATTCGTAAGAAAAATGGCGGATATAGGACAGGTAAATTCTTTTGAGCGGAAGACGCGTTTTTTGGAAAGTGCCGGCAATTATTTTGTTACCGTTAGTCTGTCCAATGGAAAAAGTGACTTGGTAAAATTTGCATCGCTTGATGAAAATTCAGACCGCTTTTGCAACTATTTGTTAAAAGAAATTTATACTTCCGGAAAAGATGCTTCTGAATGCGAGGAGTAGTTTGAATGAACCTACGCCCGATTGGAAGGGTTGCCTTGGCAAGACCGAAGGTCCGGAGCGTTAGCGCAGCCCTGGAAAGCGGGGAATGCAGAGGCATGGAATCCCGGTTGCAGCAATTTAATGAATGTGAAAGTTGCAATACCGTCCAGAAAAAATTTATGAGCTAACATTTGATGGGCTAACAAGGTTGTCAATTTTAATTTTTGTGCTATAATTAAGGCATGAAAATATTGTCTACTGTTTGTTTTGGACTTTTAACAATTGTTTGTGTGTGGGGATTTTTCTTTTGCTGCGGAAAAATAAAGAGCGTCATAGCTGCAAGAAACGCATTTAAAAAGTTGACGGCGGATCTTCCTGTTCTGACAACGGACGATGAAGTTACCGACGCTTTGCACGGCGAACCAAAAGTTTACCTTGTTAAAAATTTTACTTTTTACGACGGGGTAAGCGTAACAGATTCTGCGCTTGATGTTCTAAGGGGAGAATTTCTTTGCATAAAAATAGAAAAGGAAACTTATACCCGTGCCAGACACTGGGGAAAATCATCGTGGTACTGGAAACGCGAAGACTTTGCGGAGCTGCGCGGCAAGTTGCGCTTTAGAAACGGAGTGTCTTTTGAGATTCCGGAAAACGTAAGACTTGAATTTCCGATGGTTGCATATTCCAACTTTAAAAAAGAAGATGCAAAGTACGATAAGGCTCCAAAAATTTCTATGGCAAGATATTATCCCGACGGTTTGAATGTGGACCTTGCGCACATAAAGCAAAGGCTAAGCAAACCTTCCGTACGCTACGCCTATGCATATATGAAAAGCGGAGAAAGGGTAACCTTTGCAGCCCGCATTGGAAATGGAAGCGTGGACTTGAACGTTCTTGACGGACAGAATGTTGTAAAAGTTCATGGAGCAGACAATGCGCTTTCTAATATTCAGGAACTTGATGGCACGGTCTTTATAAAGATTTTCCTTCTTGCAATAGGAGTTGTCTCTAGCTTTGTCTTTTCACTTACATTCCTTATCTTCTTTATTGACAAGATAAAAAATCTGGTTACTAATTAAAAGCGTACCAATAAAAACTGCACCAATTAAAAGCGCACCAATTAAGCGCTAAAGCCATTTTACAAAACCGTCAAGGCTTTCTACTTTGAGAATTGCCTGGTCCAAACTTTCTGCAAAACCGGCAGAGGCTTGGCCAGGTTCCTCGGTAGAAATGCTGCTGAAGCGGATTTCAAAACAGTCGCATTCTTTGTCGCTTGCAATTTTATCTTCATCCTCATAGTCACCGCTACCGGGAATAAAATTTGCATAACAGATGTGTGCAAAGTATTCGCTATTTCCCGCATAAGAAAAAAGTGCCGTCTTTGCAATTTTGTTTTGTCCGTTTTTATTTTCTCCGCTTTTGGATAGCATCTCTACCGCCTGTTTTATTTTAATTCGTATGTAATATCCATTACGATGCTTATTTCTTTTTTGCCGGAAGAAATTGGAGTGGAAGCACCTGCTGCATCATCGTAAGGAGTGTCTGGTAGCCATTGCTGCGATATGGAATTTGAAGCCACCGATAAAGCCCTGTAGCCGTTGTCTCTCTGCTCCCGCATTGTAAGAACTTTGCCAAGCTTTGTTCCTGCAACAGAAACGGATTCCTCTGCAATAGCCTTTGCGTTTTCTATAGCAAGAGTCCGTGCCCTCTTTACAGCCTTAACTTCATCCTCGTAGCTAAATGAAATTCCGTCTACACCAGTCGCACCGTTTTTTATGCCAACGTCAATAATGTCTCCTGCCTTCTCCACATCCTGAACCGTAACCCTTATGCGGTTTATAACACAGTAAAGACCGTAAACTCTCTCTTCATTCTTCCAATGTGAATCCTGAGAAATTTCATAGTCGTAAGTCTGAATGTTTTCCGCAGTAACACCCTTGGCCAAAAGCGCATCCTGAATCCTCTTCATAGCCTGAGCATTTTCTTCCTGAGCCGCCTTTATGTCTTCCCTGCGCGTTATAACCGCAAGCTTAACCGTAGCCTTGTCCGGAGTAACAATAACCTTACCCGTACCGCTAACCGCAATTGTCCTCATCTTGTTAACATCATTCTGTGAGCATGACAAAAGCGAAAGGGCAAAAATAGCCGCAAAAGAAAGTGCCGCTGTAAACTCAAAAATAGACCTGCACGATTTTTTCATATCAATCCCTCGTTTTATAAGATATGTTTTATTATAGTAAAATATAGAAAAAAAACTAGTGCGGGGAAATGGGGGAGATTTGTATAGAAAAATTTCTATCTAAAATTAGAGTAGCTTTTTTAAATAGGAAAATGATTTTCTTTTTTTGGAGCGGATTTTATTTTTTAACTTACTGACTTTTTTGCTAAGCGCATGTCCATCTTGTTACGGGCTTTGCGGGGTTCCGGCCTTCGCCTACATTGCCGCATTCGCGTCAACGCTTACGCGCCCCTCCAATCCCGGCTAGCATCTCTTTGCTAAATTCTTCGCCTTAGAATTTATTGCTTGGGATTAGGACATTTCTTTTTCCAAAGATTCCAGAGCATCTTTTAAAAGCTTTATAGTCTTTGAGTGATCGCCTTTCCGCTGACTGTTCTTACCCGTAACCAAAAATTCCACCGAAGTGTTCAGAGCATCTGCAATCCTTACGGACTGT
>JAGACC010000130.1 GCA_017614295.1 Treponema sp. | reverse complement strand
GCCATCGTAAAACAAAAAGTCAGCAGACTTGCAAGCCTTGTAAAATTCTTCCATCGAAACGGAAAGAGTTGGACGAGCTGTTAAGTCTGAATCTTTTTTTACATTGGGGCAAAGATATTCCGCACCGGCATAGCGCAGCATGTTGGAAACATAATTTTCCGAACCTCTGACGATTGCCATGCCCCTAGTGTTTATATAAAAATAAGAAGCCCCCATCTTTTTTGAAGAGCCATTGTTTTTTAAAGAGGGATCAGGTATGGATTTTTTTAAAAGTTCAATTTGGGAATTAAAAAAAGAAAGAGCCTTTTCTTGGCAACCAGAAATTTCTCCGTAAACCTTTATCCATTCAAGGCGGCCAAGAGGATTATCTTCGTAACTTGAATAGTCGGTAAAAACACTAATGCCAAGCTGCTCAAGTTTTTCCTTTACCTTGGGAACGTGAAGAATCATAGTGGATTCTATTGCAAGTTTGCATCCTGATTTTAAAAGCAGTTCATAATCAGGCATTCTGTATTTTCCTGCATATACAAACTTTCCGCTCTTCATGGCAGCGGACGCTTTTGTAATATACCAGTCATTTTCTTTTATGGAACTAAAGCCCAGCTTTTCTTCCGCACCGATTGCATCCCAAAGCGAATATGCAGAAGACGAGGCAAGATAAATGTTTTCTATTCCCCTTGGAATAACCGCGTTCACTTTGGCAGCTTCTTTTAAGCCATCGCACAATTCTTCTGTTGGAACGACAAGATATTTTTCTTTTCCGCAGATGTCTATGAGTGAAATTCCGTCTTGGTATTCATAAATGCAAAATTGGGAAGCATAAGTGTTCTGGATTTTTTTTCCGCGAAATGTTTTTCCATTGAATTCAAATTCAGAAAAATCATTATATTGAACTTGAACCTGGCCGATTTTTTTTGAACAGGAAGCAAAAATAAATGCTGTAAAAAAGAGAAATGCCTTAAAGAAAAATACTCTTACAATTATTTTCTTTTCTTTAAGCATAGGCGCACTAGAAAAAGCAAAAGAACTGCGGCTGCCAGCAAAGAGATTGCAGGAATAATCAGAGTAGATATGTTGAATTCTTTACGCTGGGCAGTCTCCAGGGAAAATTCAAGCTGATATAAAATTTCATGGGGAGTTGACATTGCCGTTGTATCCGCAAAAACGGACATGGGTTTGTCAAAGACAAGAACTGGCAGCTCAAAAACTGAATTCTGTTTGTTTGCAAGAGGAAGAAGTTTTTCTCCGTTAAGAATCATGTAGTCGTAATTGGGACTGCTCCATTCAATTTGCGCAAGCGGCATTCCGTCTTTTACACGCAAGTCTGCCGGACTTTTTACGGAAGCCCTGCCACTACCACCAGAAAGGCTTACGTTTATTTTATAGGATCCGTCTTTTAGGCTGCACTTACCCATTACATAAGGCGTAACAAAAAGATTTTCTGCCGGGATTTTTTCTGAATAAAACACAACGCGGCGCTCATACCACTTTTGCTTTTTCTTGCTGAATGCAGAACAAAGAAGTTCCGTGTTGAGTGACTGAACGGGAACTTTAAAGACATACTTGCCATTGCCGTCAATCACAGGACCTGTACCTTCGAGCGAAGTTAAGGCTGCTGAATCTTCTGCGGAAAGCATAGTGACATTTGAATAGCCCTTACCGCTCAAAGTAAGATCCGCCGTCATAGCATTATCTTTTACATAAAGCACAGCTTTTTCTATTCTGAACATTGAAGAGGAAGAAGCTGTTTCTATTTCGTAGCTTCCCTCTTCTATACTGTCTGCAAGAACAGGCAAAAGTCCATCCGTATTCAATGTTTTGTTGAGCGGATTCTCCTCTTCTGCAGAAAGAAAAAATACTGAATTCAAAAGCAATAATGCTGCTGCCAGACGGCGAATATTCATCAGGTTAAATTCCTTACTTTGACAAAGTTGCCATTGCGTCTTTTACGTGCTGAACATAAATCTGCTGAACGTCCCAGTTCTGTCCAAGACCTTCGAGCACAGGCGTTACTTCATAATTTTCACCAAGGAATTTTGTCTTCCATGAGTCGTCTTCGTCACCAGCCATGTCATTGTTAGCGTGATCACCTGCAACAACCATAAATGGAACAAGCACAACATGTTTGTATGAAGGATTTGCCTTTACCGCAGCAATCAAATCGTCTACGGAAGGAGTTGCTTCTACTGTTCCAACGTAGTAGTTCTTGAATCCGCCATTTGTAAGGACTGTCTGCATCTTTGCGTAGTCGCTGTTGGAGTCGGCTTCTGTTCCGTGGCCCATAAAGCAGATAGCAGTTTTTCCGTCGTCAAAAGAAGCTGTCTTTTTTGTGATTGCGGCAGAAACTTTTTCGTAGTCGCTGTCACTTGTAAGAAGAGGAGCAGAAACTACGAGGGAATCAAATTTTCCCTTATACTGCTGGGCTACTGTGTTCAAGTCTGTGAATTCAAATCCGCTCATCAAATGTGTTGGCTGAATTACAATTGTCTTAACGCCTGCGGCAAGAGCCTTGTCCAATGCCTGCTGAACTGTATCGATTACGATGCCGTCGCGGTCTTTGAGAATGCCGATGATTGTGTCTGCTGTGAATGCGCGTTCAACCTTCCATTCCGGGAAAGCTTCGCGGATGGCGCTTTCGATACCACCGATTGTGATTGTGCGGCTGTTATTATAGCTTGTACCAAAGCTTACTACAAGAATTTCTTTGTCATTGCCAGATGCTGTTTTTTTTGCACATCCCAAAAATCCAAAAGAAGAAATGACTGCAGCTCCAATTAAAGCTGTACCGATTTTTTTGAAAAGCATTTTCATGATTTTACTCCTAAAAACTTTTACAAGAGATTGCGGCATAAAAGATTGAGGGGAATGTTCCAGGACGATTTTTGGACATAGGGATTCATGCTACACCATAGCCCTGGCACCTTCCTTGGTCTCGAAGAAGTTTTGTGCCTTGAAGCGGGCAGGTGTCTGGCTCAAGGGAAAATCCTTTTACAGTAGCGGCACTGCCGGAGGTTTTAACTCCGTTCCCTGTTAGGCATAAGTTTAAAAGCGGCTTCTGTTTGGTCGATTTTAATTCCTTATGCACCCGATTCCAAAATTACTTTATCGGAAAAGCACCCTATTGTCAACAAGCGGTTTTTCCGAAATTTTAGGTGATAGATAAGGAGATTTTTAGTGCACAAAGCAAATACTAGAAAAGCTATTGCCAGGATTCTTGCCCTTGCGGTTATTTTTTTTGCGGGACTTCGCTCTTATGCGGTAACTCTTTACAAAAGCGGGGTAACTGCTTCTTATTATGCAGACAAATTTCATGGGCGGAAAACTTCCAGCGGTGAAATATTCAACATGTATGACTACACGGCGGCGCACAAGACTCTTCCATTTGGAACCCTGCTGCGCGTAACAAACCTTGCCAACGGAAACTATGTTACGGTAAAGGTGAACGACAGGGGACCTTTTGTTAAGGGGCGGGAACTTGACGTTTCTAAGGCGGCGGCTGTAAAACTTGGAATGATAAAGACCGGTACTGCAAAG
>JAGACC010000129.1 GCA_017614295.1 Treponema sp. | reverse complement strand
GCTTCCACTGTATTTCTGCGTGGCAGGTCTGGTTTTCTCCGGCAGTTAAGGCTGGGCATTTGTCTGTTGAACAGGGACAGGGGGCCAAAAGGGTCATATTCTTTTTTGAAAGAAAATCCCTAAGTGCAATAAGGGAGCGGCTTGTCTGCAAAAGGGCTGGTTCACATAAAAGCAGTATTCCACCTTCATTTAAAAGCGAAGCAAGGTCAAGAAGAAGCGCTTCTTTTTTTTGGCAAGAGTCTGCTTTTTCCTTCCAAAGTTCATTAAGCGAATGGCTTGCAACAATAATGTCGTACTTTTTTTGCAGCAAAGAAAAATCCGTCTGCTCAAGGTTTACAGTCTTGCAACTTGCGCTAACTTTTGCCTGGCTGTAGGAAGGATTTTTCTGGTAGTCAAATTCAAATATCTTTTTTGCCAAGTCCAAAGCCTTGGTACTTGAATCAAAGAGGTCAACATTTATTTGTAGGCTTGCATTTACCTTTAGAACAGAGTCGGCTAGGGCACAAGAAGCTGGTCCCGGTCCAGAACCAATATCCAGAATGCTAAGCTCTTTTTTTTTGGCAAGAAGTTCAAGCGCCTTAGAAAAATAACCCGTACAGCAGGAAATCTGTGTGTAGGAGACAGGCCAGTAATAAAGAAGGTATGCCCCCAAAAGATTTTTGTCCTGCATGTATCCTGCCCCGGCAAGCTGTCTGTTACCGGTAAGCCCCCGCTGAAGGTTTAAAAGCGCCTTGCTTACGGAAGATGCTTCTTGCAAAGAAAGGGCTGAGTCATTTTTGCTTGAACGCCAGAGTCTTAGCAAAGTGGGTATGTGAAGCTTTAGCATTCCCTCTAAATCTCGTCCGGGCTAACCGTGTAAACAGAACCGCAGTTACGGCAGGTAAGGATTATGTCTTCTCCCTTTGCCTTTATGTCTTCAATTTCTTCTTTGGGAAGAGCCTTAAGGTGCTTAACAAAAGTTTCTTTTGTGCAGGGACAGTCATAGACAATGCTCCTGTGCAAAGCGACAATTGGATTTAGGTCTGAGTAAAGCTCATGAACAAGTTCCTCTGCTGTACGTCCGCGGCTGAACCAAGTTCCAAGGGAAGGGGATCGTGTAAATGATTTTTCCAGCGAAGAAATAAGGGCTTCGTCTTCGTCATTGTCGGAAGAAGAATTTATCTGTGCTCCAAGATTCTGCTTACCGTCGGAAGAATGGCCGCCTGTCTTTGGCATTACCTGAATAAAAATTCCGCCTGCACCAATAACGCGTCCAGCCTTGTCCATCTGAATGGAAGTTGTAAGAGCGGATTTTAGCTGTTCACTGCGGTCAAAGTAAAAAACAAGGTCGTCTGCAATGTTGCCCGTAGTGTTTACGGAACTTGTCTGCGGATACTTGTCTCCCGGTCTTGCAGTCTGAATGGTCATGTAGCCTTCGCCGCCAAGAAAAGGCTTTAGGTCCCAGCTTTCAAGCGGTTTGTCCACGGGGATGTGGTCTTCAAAAAGGTAGCTTCTAACCCAACCGGTTGAATCTGCCTCCACGTTAAAACCTTTTGCCACGGAATCTTCAACATCGTACCGCCAGCTTAAATGCTCACGGCCCTTCATTACCGCAGGAATCAAAAGTGCGCCGCAAAGGGATGCCTGTCCCAAAATGTAGGTTTCAAGAATGCCCGTCTTGTGCTGAGAGCGCATCGTGTTAACAAAATGGGTTCCTGCAAAAACAGCGCCACGAACACGACCGTCTGCCATAGTAAAATGAATCATGTCGTCCGCAGGAAGCGCTTCCAGATATTCCAATAATTCCTTGTCCTGAATCTGAGCTTTTATCATGCGCTAATGATAGTATATTTTTTACTTAATGGCAAATGGGGCTCCCGTCGCTACCGCAGTTTGCAAAGGCATAAACTCTATTTTTTACCGCGTTGCGTCCACAATGTCTCCAATCCACTGCCAGTAGGTTGCATTCTTTTTGTTGTCGGGGTAGCGGCTGGAAAAAGTTATGACAAGATTTTTTGCTGGAATTACTGCTATAACTTGCTCTCCCCAGCCATGCGCAAAAAAGCCCCGGGCCTGTTCCTTTCCAAACCAGCGGATCCACCACTGGTAGCCATAGCGCGCCTGCCCCGGAGTTTGAATTTTGGTTGATTCAGCTATCCAGCTTTCTGCTACGATTTGCGAACCTTCCCACATTCCCCTGTTCAAGAAGAAAAGCCCAAAGCGTGCCATGTCTCTTGCGGTAAGATAAAGTCCGTTCCCTCCGTCGCTTATCTTTTGCGGGTCGCTTTCAAAGTATGCAGAATCCAAACCGAGTGGAGCAAACAAAACTTCCCTTCCGTATTCATCCAAAGTCTTTTTTGTAGTCCTTTGAATTATTGCGCTAAGCAAGTGCGTGTTGCCGGTTGAATATTCAAAGACATTACCCGGTGTGTAAGAAAGAGGCCGTTCAAACAAAAACTTTATCCAGTCAGAACTTTTTCTCCACCTAGCCCACAAAGCAGAATCCGTAGAAACCAAACCGGACGTATTTTTTAGCAAATCGCGTATGGTAATTTTTTTTACCCGTGAATCGCTCTTTTCTTTTAGCTCCGGAAAGTAATTTATTATTGGATCGTCAAGCTTAAAATATTCCTGCTCTATTGCAATGCCAACAATTGTCCCGGTAACACTTTTAGAAACCGAGTGCATGGGAAAAACGCTTTCCTTACCGTAGCCGCTCTTATAATATTCGCTTACGATAGCCCCGTCCTTTACAATAATGCAGGAAGTAACCTCTGTAGAAAGAAGAGCCTTATTGAACGCATCTATCTTTCCTGCATCCAATCCCGCCTCTTTTAAGCCCTTGCTCTGCCAAACAAATGTTTTCTTTTCGCCTGTCCCCTGAGCAAAAGCCTGCCCGACTGAAAAAAGCGCTGCCAGTAAAAGCGGTGGGAGAAGTTTTTTTATGGACTTTATCTGCATTGTTACTCCTTTAGCGTGTAGAATTTACCTAAGGTAATTCAAAATTATATCGCTACTTTTGGGTGTTTTATTGGCATTTGTTATCTCTTAAGATTATTACATAGTGGAAGCATTTTTTTAGGTCTTTTGCTGTCATTTGCTTTCCTCGTTGTTATTAGAAATAGAAAGAATCTTTTGTGACGAAAAGTCCAATCCCATAATCGTGCGGAGCTGTTTTATAGCCGTTGCGCGCAATAATTCAAGGCGCTTTGGCT
>JAGACC010000128.1 GCA_017614295.1 Treponema sp. | reverse complement strand
TAAGAAATGTGAGGTAAAAGAAATCCAGTTGATTTTTTTAACAGATGATTTTTGCCAAAAAGACTTGGAAGGAAAGACACTTTCTTTGACAGGTGAATTAGAAGAAGCAAATACCGGCCACCATCATGAGTCGTATTATATTGTTATATCTGATTTTTCACAGATAGAATTTTAAAATGCTAAAAATTCCAAAGCTCCTGTAAACGGCGAATTTAAATAGAGCCTAGCCCCGATTGGAAGGGCGCGGAACGCGTTGCGGAACTCGTAGCGAAGCTTCGAGTGGAGCAATGGAGCGCTAGCGGAACCCTGGAAAGCGGGATAAAATGTCCTCCGTGGCATTTTATCCCGCAAGTTTTCTGGCGAAAACTTGCCAGTTTCTTTTGCTAACAACTGACGCGCCGTCCTTGGCGCTGCTTGTTCTACAGGATAAAATGTCGCGGAGTTTGACCGGTCTCGTAGAGCCGGGCACAGTTAAATTAAGAAATACGCTCCAGAAAAGAATTGCTATTGCAAGTGTATGTTTTTTTCTATAAAATAGCCTTATGGAAAAATTGAAGATTTTGCTGGCAAAGGGCCGCATTTATGAATCGGTATATGAACTTTTAAGCGATGTTGGAATTTCTATTTATCTTCCGGACAGGACTTATTTTCCCATAACGAATCAGGCAGACTTGGCATTCCAGGTTGTAAAGCCACAGATTGTTAGCAACCTGCTTGCGGGTAACAAGGCAGACGTTGGCTTTAGCGGTAAGGACTGGGTTTACGAAAACGGCGTTCAGGATTCCGTGGAAGAAATCATGGACTTGGGTTTTGACGGTGTTCGCATTGTTGCTGCTGTTCCGGATACGGTTGACTACGAAAAGCTTATAAAGTCTCCGGTTACGATTGCTACTGAATACCAGACATTGAGCCGCAAATGGGTTGAAGACAAAAAGATTCAGGGAACGATTTTCCGCACCTGGGGTACAAGCGAAGGTTTTGTTCAGGACACGGAAGATTCAATTGCACAGATTTTGATAGACAACACCAGCACAGGTTCTTCTTTGCATGCTAACCACCTTAAGATTGTGGACACTCTTATGGAGTCTTCTACAAGAATGTATGCCAGCAAGGAAGCGTTAAAGGATCCGGAAAAGAAGCAGAAGATTATGGAGCTTAAGATGCTTTTCCAGACGGTTCTTAACGCAAGAAACCGCGTTATGCTGGAGATGAATGTTTCCAAGGACAAGTTTGACGCTTTGGTTAAGGGGCTTCCTTCCATGAAGAGTCCTACCGTTAGCACTTTGTTTGGCGGAGACGGCTATGCTATAAAGATTGCCGTAAAGAAGAGCGAGGTTCCGACCCTTTTGCCAAAGCTTCAGAGTCTTGGAGCATGCGACATTGTGGAATACGAGCTTCGCAAAGTGATGATTTGAGGTGAGCCTTTTTATGGATAGAATTGCAACGATCGAACGCAATACAAAAGAAACTCAGATAACGCTTACGCTTAATTTGGATGGCAGCGGAAAGTACGACGTAAAGAATCCTATTGGATTTTTTGAACACATGCTTAGCGCTTTCTGCAAACACGGAATGTTTGACTTGAGCGGAAGCATTAGCGGTGACCTTAACGTGGACCAGCACCACTTAATAGAAGACACGGGTATTGTTCTGGGGCTTTTGTTTGCAAAGGCTTTGGGTGACTGTGCAGGTATTTTCCGCTCCGGTTTTTTTGTATACCCAATGGACGAAAGTCTTTTGCAGGTTAGCGTAGATTTTGGCGGTCGTCCTTTCTGTTCATGCCACGCTGATTTGACGGGCATCCCTCTTGTTTCCATTTCTCCGGAAGGAAAGTCATCCAGTTTTCAGACTGACTGTTTTGAAGACTTTTGGCAGGGCTTTGCAAACGGAGCAAAATGCAACATCCACTTGGACACGATTCGCGGACGCAGTGACCACCACAAGATGGAAGGTCTTTTTAAGGCTGCATCCCGCGCAATTCGTGCCGCTGTGGAAATAGACGTTCGCCGCAAGGGAGAGATTCCTTCTACAAAGGGTACGATTGTCTAAGGGACAGTTGCTTATTGGGCTTTAACTCCCTTAATTTTTTCCTTGCAGTATTCTTCTATGCTTACCCTCTGGCTTCCGCTAAGAACAGTAAGTCCTTTTTGAATGCACTGGCCGTTTTTGTCTACGTAGAGGGACAGAACCGGTTTTAGTGCGTTAAAGTCTTCCCATTTTATTGTGTCCACGTAGCGGGCGTAGTTTTCCTGCATGTAGTATTCAGAAAAAGGAAATGTTGCGTGGATTGTTTCTGAGGCGGAGGCATATAGCATATAGGGGTAGGTTTTTCCCTTTATGTAAATGCTTTTTGCCTGACCCTTTGCATTTTCGCCTGCCTGTTCAGATTCTTTTTTTGGAAGATCTTTTCTTATTCCGCGAACAGTCCACAGAGAGTCTGCTCCTTCTTCCATGCGGAAGTAATAGTGCTCACCATGCTTTTTGGGGTTTTGGAAGCTTTCTTTATCCAAGTTTTTTGAGCTTATGGTTTCTTCTTCAAACGAAAGGCGTATGTACCTTCCCTTGAACGGGCTGTAGGGATCGTATGCAAGACATGCAAGGTTTATTATGCGTCCATTTTTTTCTGCATAGACTTTTGTCCTGTGGCTGTAGCTAAGCAAAGAGACTGCTGTTACAAGCTGAACAAGAAGGGCAGATGCTAAGCAGATAAGACCTATTTTTTTTGCGTTCAATTTAATCATTTTTTACCTCACTTTCGCCACTGCTTGCATTAAGGCGCAAGAGGAACATATTTAGTATTAGCATTAGAATTCCAAGGACAATAAATACAACTCCCTTTACCACAAAGCCAAAGTCGTCGCTAAAGAATTTGATTATTATTGAAAGGCATGCAAGTCCACCAGCCGCATTTGCCAAGGCAAGATTTTTTGTGCGGTAGGCCTTAAAGATGTAATATCCGCAGTTAACAAAGATTGTTACAAAGCTAAGTAGTATGAATATTAGGCTTACAATTCCAGACTTAAGTTCGTAGCCAAAGACGGGAGCTATCTCGCAGCTTGCCAAAAGAACAAATATTGCCAGTGCGTAAAATGCAATAAAGTAGTTGCAGAAGGCTTTGCCCCTTGTTTTATGTACCAGTGGAAGGAATACTATGGATGCATAAAGAAGCGTGTGCAGCAGGCAGGAAAGTAAGTATGGGTAATCCTTTTGACCGTTGCCGTTTATAAAAGGAAGGCGCTCTAAGCTGATTTCTATAAAGGCGGCGGCAAATACTGTTATTGCAAAGATTGCTTCTGATATTGTTGCAAGGGAAGAATATTTTTCCGAGTCGAAGGTGTAGTAGTAGACCAGGGCGCATAAAGGAATTGCTAAGACAATAAAGTTTCCTCCATAAAAGAGGTTGTCCTGGGCAAAGAACTGGTTTACCGCCAAGAGAAGCAGGTAGGGCAGGCAGAGTAAGCTCTTCTTTTTCTTCCAAAGATAAATTCCGTATACGCTTGCAAAGAAAGAAAGCGCATAGTAAAGGGTAGAGAAAATTAAGCTTGGATGAATTTGGGGTTTTCCAAGAGCACGACTGTTACTAGCCACAAGACTTGCACCTTCTGCGGAAGACTTGTCCAAGACAAAAACCATAAAGGCCATTATTGCCATAAAGATTAGGGCATCCAAAGAGTAAAGCCAGCGTTTGGAAAGCACAAGCAAAACAAGTGCCGCTATTGCATAGAAAGCATAGACTGCCATCTGGAAAGGAAGAGCCTTGTTTGAAGGAAGGTATTTTAGTATTGGTCTTACTTCTTCAAAGCCTATCGCAATGAAGAGGAAAGCCAGTGCCAGCCTTACAAAGAAGTAGACGGCATTACCTTCTGCTTCGTATTCTTTTGACCGGTAGCGTCCAAGGCATTCAAAGAGCAGAAGGAAAGCAAAGATAGCAAGAAGCGGATAGTCAAAGCTTAGGTTTGCCCAGAAATAGTATGCCGCCATAAAAGCAAATGGAGCCCAGAAGTAAAGCGGGTTTGTAGTCTTTTCTTTTTGGTTAAGGAAGAAGACGTATGCACAGGCGGTAAATTCTATGCAGAAGAGGACAAAGCATAAGGTCTGCTCGTTTATCTTTACGAATGCGTTCACAATAAAAAGTATTAGTATTGCTGCGGAAATGAATATTATGTCCAGGGAACGCTTTGCAAAAGACGCTTTTTTTATAAGGTATAAAGCTCCTGCCGCACACAAGGCATACAGGGCAAAGTGGGAAAGCGGAAGAAGGAAAAGCTTTGCGGAGGAATATTGTTTTCCGTTAAAGTCAAGCCAAGATGAATTGTATGCAATAAGGGCAAGGGCAATAAAGAAACTTATGCGGATAAAAAGATAGAAGAAGCCGGACTTACTTTCCACCTTATCGTCTTCTTTACCGGAAGAAAGCAGTTGGTACTGAAGGAAAGATTCAAGCAAGAGCATAAGCAAAAGGGCAGCCAATATGATGTTGGAAAACTGGGCAGAGCAGATGGATACCGCAAGACATAGCAAAAATACAATGGCAGATGAATTCTTTGAACAGAAGATATGGACAAAGAATAGCATGGCAAAAAGATAGGCTATGGCTGTAGGGGCAAGCAAAGCATAATTTTGTACACGCCTTTCCATAAGTGCGTAGATTACGTACAAAATTGCAACAAGCAGCGCGCAGAAAGAATATGCAAGTTCATAAGACGCTTTCTTTGTTTTCTTTATTACAGGAATTAACGGATAGGAAACAGCCGCAATGGTAAGACCAAGAGCCAGTACGCAGTCCATTATTGAACCCAAAAGATTGTAGTTTGGACGCATATACTTCCAGCCTATTTCTTTCCAGAATCCGTTTATCGTTAAAAGCAAAAGAAGGATGCAAAGACCTGCAAAGGAAAGCCTCTTTATAAAAGTGTCGCCGTGGGCAATTGCGTATTCAAGACAGAGCACAGCAAAGGAAACGCTGCAAACAATCCAAAGACCGGGAATCGCTTTTTCCAGAACACAGCAAAGCATTAAAGCCGCCAAGCAGAGCATTATTCGGAGGGCGTATTTTTTTGTCCTTGCAAAGGGGAATATGGCCGCAAACAAAAAGTAAAAGCCAAATGCACCGCCGCCATACTGACTGTAGGAAAGGGCATAAGCTACCGACTGGGCAAGAGCAATAAAGAAAACCCCTGTGGAATTCATTGCATACATTATTAATATAGAAGAAATTGACCAGACAAAGAGGAATGCGCTTGTGTTTCCGGGCAGACGGCATATCTGGGAAATAAAGGCAACCGCACCTCCAAATAGCAGGGACCAAAGAACCGCGCTACCTTCCCTCCAGTGCTTCTTGCAAAACAAATCCTTCTTGAACATTACAAAGCAAGACAAAGCCTGAACTGCAAGGAGCATTACAAAAGCCGCAACAGCTTTTGCAAAACGTGGAATAGCGTTCCAGTTGTAGGCAATAAGAGAAATAACTCCCGCCGCAATAAGGATGGAAGCCATAACGCTTAGGACAACCGGAATTTGTTCCGTTGTAATTGTTGGAATATTTGGTGCAGACTTTTTATTCCTTTCGTTTATAATTTTGTATATGCTTCCGCCTGAATTTTTTTCCGCGGCTTTTTCGCCGGCTTTAACCGTTACCGCTTCTTTTTCTGGTGAAACCTTTTGCCCTTCAGAAGATTCCGCTTTTTTGTAGTAGTCAGAAATCTTTGAGGAAACTTCATTACTTACAACACCTTTTTGTACTAAGACTTTTAGTTCGTCCAAAAGCCAGTCTACATGAACTTTTTCCATAGTTTAAACTATAGCATGATGTCTTTCTTTTGGATAGAGCATTTTTTGCTCTGTAGAAGGTAAGTGCCAATCTTTATGCAAGCTAGTAAATTAAAATGCAAACACGAAAGCACTTCCATTCCCGGCAGTAAACGCATCAAAAAAGCCGAGCGCGGATACATGGTATCTGACTCGCTTCGCTCGCACCGCGCAAATGCTTTTTTGCTGCGTTTCCCGCCTCCATTCTAGTGCTTTCTTAACATGCTTT
>JAGACC010000016.1 GCA_017614295.1 Treponema sp. | reverse complement strand
CATGCCTGGACAGACTTTTCTACAGCACACACTTTGACAAGACGATGAAGGTTGGAGCAAGCATTGTTGTTGCAAGACGCGGAGGATGTTCTGCCACCTTTGACGAGCTTAACAAGTACTTTACAATCTCCGGCATGCCTGTTGCTTCCAGCCAGTACTGGAACTGTATTCACGGAAGGGAAAAGGGAGATGCAAATCTTGATGCAGAAGGCTTACAGACCATGAGGACTCTTGCCCGCAACATGAGCTTTTTGATGAAGAGCATTGCTTTGGGTAAAGAAAAATTTGGTCTTCCGCAAAAAGAAGATTGGCAGCCGACGCATTTTATAAGATAAGCTAACCCCAACCAAGCCTAGCCCCGATTGGAAGGGCCGCGAAGCGGTTGCGAAAGCAATGGAGGCGAAAGCCGGAACCCTGGAAAGCGGGATAAAATCTCCTCCGTGACATTTTATCCCGCAAGTTTTCTGGCGAAAACTTGCCGATTTCCTCTGCCAACAAATGACGCGCCCCGCTAGAAGTTGCACTGCGTGAACCCATGGCGCTGCTTGTTTTACAGGATAAAATGCCACGGAGTCTGACCGGAACGGAGTGGAGGGCACAGTAAAAGAAGAAGTACGCTCCAAAAAAATTAAGAAAAATTCAACAAAATTCAGTTTTTTTATTGATTTTTTTCCTTTGAAACAGAGACACTTGCGCACAATTTAAATAGCATGTAAAATATAGTATATTACCAAGTCTAATTTTTAAAGTTCCTCATTTTATTCTTAGCTAGGGAGAGCAGATTATGTCTGATAATGCAACGAAGAGCGGAAGAAGGAATCTTGTATTCACAATCATTATTGCAATTGGAGTGCTTTCTGCAGTGCTGAACGCTATTCAAAGTACGGCTGTTTTAAAGCTCGTAAAGAGTTCGGCCGGCAGCGCATACGAGGATGACTGTGACCAGATTACAAAGGCCTATTCGCTTGTTCTTACAAACAAGATGAATACATACTTGCGCGAGATGAACGTTTACGCAAAGGCAGATGCGGTTCAGTCAGCAGATGAAAAGAAGATTATCGAGTGGATAAAGACCCGCTCATCATACCGCATTCCGGAATTTGACAAGGTTATTTTCTGTACACCGGACGGCATAGCTTATTCGGATACGGGAACGGAAGAGGATGTTTCTGGAACTTCTTACTTTAAGGCTTTTATTAAGGACGGAAAATTCCAGTACATAGACGACCCGGTTGTTGATAAGCTTACGGAAAAGGCTATTATCCACATTGGACGGCTTGTAAAAATCCGCGGTAAGACTGTTGGCTTTTTTGCAGGCGTAATGAGTCTTGATACGGTTCAGAAGATTGTAGGCAACATCCGCTTGGGTGCTACCGGTAACGCATGGCTTTTGGCTGGTGACGGAACTGTTATTGAATACCCCGACCCTGCTCTTATATTAAAGAAGAATTTTTTAAAGCTTGACTCAAAGTACAAGGACCTTCAGGGTGTAGCGGAAAAGATGTGTTCCGGACAGACTGGTTCTGCTTGGGTTAACGACCTTAACGGCAAGAAGCAGTTGGTAACATACGCTCCGGTTGCAAATACACCTTGGTCTTTTGCCTTCTCCGTTGCAAATTCGCAGGTAAACGGAACTGCAACGACTATTTCCTACATTCTGGTTCTTTCCAGCCTTGCAAACATAGCGATTCTTTTGCTTATTTCCGGCTACCTTATCTACAAGGAGCTTCGTCCCCTTCAGATGGTTGAGTCTGCCATTACCCAGATTGCTTCCGGTAACGCTGACCTTACAAAGCGCATACAAGTTCAGTCCAACAACGAGATTGGTGCTGTTGTAGACGGATTCAACAAGTTTACGGACAAGATGCAGTCTATTGTAAAGGAGCTTAAGAAGTCCAAGGAAACTCTTGGCATGGCGGGCGAAAAGCTTCACTCAAGCACTGGCGACACGGCTAATTCCATAAGTATGATTCTTAATAATATAGAAGGAATGAGCAACCGCATAACAAACCAGTCTGCCGGCGTAGAGGAAACTGCAAGTGCGGTTAACCAGATTGCCTCCAACATTGCTTCCCTTGAGCGCATGATAGAAAAACAGGCGGAGGGTGTTTCTGAGGCTTCTTCTTCCGTAGCGGAAATGATAAGCAACATTGAATCCGTAAACACTTCCGTAGAAAAGATGGCGGAATCTTTTGCAAACCTTGAGCAGAGTGCAACATTTGGTGAAGCAAAGCAGAGGGGCGTAAACGAGCGTATACAGACGATTGAAAACGAGTCACAGGCACTTCGCGAGGCAAACGCAGCTATTGCTTCCATCGCAAGCCAGACAAACCTTCTTGCTATGAACGCGGCTATTGAGGCTGCCCACGCTGGAGATGCCGGTAAGGGATTCTCGGTTGTTGCGGACGAAATTAGAAAGCTTTCGGAGACTTCTACTTCGCAGAGTAAGAGGATCGGTGAAGAGCTTAAGAAGATACGAAAGTCTATTGATACGGTTGTTTCCGCTTCGGCAGAATCAAGTAAGGCTTTCCAGGACGTAGCAAACGGAATTAAGGAGACAGACCAGCTTGTTAAGCAGATAAAGGAAGCCATGACGGAACAGCAGGCGGGCAGCAAGCAGATTAACGAGGCACTTCACGAGATGAACGATTCCACAAGCGAAGTACGCTCCGCTTCGTCGGAAATGTCTGAAGGCAACAAGGCAATCCTTGAGGAAGTAAAGGAACTTCAGAACGCAACTCTTAGCATGAAAGACAGCATGGAAAAGATGAGGAAGGATGCGGGCCTTATTAACGAGTCGGGAACTGCCCTCACCGAAGTTTCCAGCAAGATGAAAGAGTCTATTAACGACATAGCCTTGCAGATTGACCAGTTCCAGATTTAAGGGAGAGTGATTTTATGAAGAAGTTTTTATATACATTAACAACATTGGCAGCGGCTTTTCTTGTATTACCAGTCATTTCTTCATGCATGCAGAGCGGTGCAAAGAACCAGAAGGATGACCTTTCCCACCATGTAATCATAACCTACATGACTACAGGAGACCGCCCGACTAACGGTGCTACGGAAAAGATGCTTAAGGAGCTTAACAAGATTCTTACCCAGAAGGTGAACGCAGAGCTTCAGATTTTCTACATTCCCTGGAACGACTATCTTGTAAACTACAACATGTGTCTTGCACAGCTGGACGGTTCGGTAGACCTTGTTGGAACTGCATCGGACTGGCTTGACGCTTGGAACAACATAAAGAACGGAACATTCCTTGGCATGACAGACGAGATGGTAAAGAAATATGCGCCAAAGACATACGAATCCGTAACCCCCGAGCACTGGGAGATGTGCCGCATGAACGGAAAGCTCTACCTGCTGCCGGAAGACAATTACGCCCAGTGGATTAACCACGGCTTTATCTACAGAACAGACTGGGCAAAAGAAGCGGGACTTTCAGGAGGAGTACACAGCTGGGAAGACCTTACATCTTATTTTGAATACGTTGCAAAGAACAAGCCCGGCATTATACCATGGAATTCCGACGGCGGACTTGACACCTACCATCCCGAAGGCTACATTCAGTCCAAGAGCGACTATGTTCCGCTGGAAGGAATTTCCACAAACCTCTACTTTGGAGTTCACAGAAACAACCTT
>JAGACC010000127.1 GCA_017614295.1 Treponema sp. | reverse complement strand
GCGGTGTAAACGGCCAGCCCTCCGTTGTTTACATGGCAGACATCCCTTCCAACTTTACAGAAAGCGAAATACGCCTAAAACTAACCGGCACCGGTTCCCCCGACGGCAGCGACGGAAAGATACACCCTCTTTCTCCCTTGCTTACCACGGCAGTAAAAATAGTAAAAGCTGTTACTGTGTGCAAATAAAAATAATTTTTTTCTTTTTGGATCGGCATTTATTTGCTTAGGGTTGCTTGCAACCCGGTGCTTCTCCAGGGTTCCGCCTTGTTGCTTGGGCAAATAGCGCCAAGGAGGGCGCGTTATTTTGTTATTGTAATAGCAGGTGAGTTTTCCAACGGGAAAACTCATGGGTAAAAAATTGCACGGATGCAATTTTTTACCACACGCCCTTCCAATCGGGGGTAGGTTTTGTTTGCAGAAGAAAAGTTGCGCTTTTCTAAATGGAAAGTATCATGTAATTCCGTACCTTTGCCTTAACTTTTTACTTTCCATTTCCGCTGTTTCTGAATAACTGCAATAGAACTTTAGGGCACTTGCAATTAACCTGATTAAAGTGAGAGTGTCTTTTGGTGCATTAAAACTTTTCGCAATTTTACGTTCCATCATTTTAAACGCGAGTGCAAGCATCTCTAATTCAAAAGGAGCGGTTGGAATATATTCTGAGTTCCGGCAAAAATTCCTAAAGAATTTTTTCTCTGCCATGTTGCAGGTGTCAGCAAGCATCCCCAGCTCTTCTTGCCATAAAGTGTGCCACTCCAAGACATTTCTTACCGTCTGCTTGAAGTCTGTTACAGCAAGAACGTCTGCTGCATGCTGGTACTGGCGCTCTAGCCTGACTGCCTTTGCCCACAGGTTAAACCATTCAGGTGAATTTCTAATGGCAAAACTAATCATTAAAAGCCTCCTTGTACCACTCAGCTGGATGCTTTTGCCATTACCAGTACATCCTGTTTTTTATGTACATGTTATACCAACTTGAACCATCTTGATTATATTTTGGATCATACTGTCCTGACCTGCCCCAAACAGATTGCATGTCATGTTTGCCTTTAGGATAGTTAGCAGACCAAGGTTCATAATACTGTCCATTTATTTCAACAAGCAGATGATTAATTATTCCAGGATTTATATTCCATACTACATGACATGGTATGCCAGGATACTTCATATCCCAAAGAATCTTGAATTCAATAGCATAGTCTGTACAATTCAATTGCCCGTTCTGTTCACTAATATCGTATACTATCTTATCAAGTTCCAAAATAGTATTGTGAACAGCTTGCTCCATATCAATATTATGCGGCTGATACAAAGGGGGCTTGTCTTCAGGTTGTTCAGCAAGCTCAACGACAATATTGTAGATGCTTTGAGTGCCTTCAAAAAATACGAATAGATAAGCAGTGAATAAAAATGATATAAACAGCATTAGCCAATACTTAAAGTACCTGCGCTTAAGAACTGCATAAGGCATAAAACCATCTGGCTTCTGCATGTACTTTCCAAACAAATCCGCTGCACGGCTGTCCACACGCATCTTGTCGTAGTCATTCATCTGGCTGTAGCAGTAGTCAAGCTGCTGGAATGCCGGCAATTTGTGGGCCTTGTTTTCCATGTGGTAGAACTTGTATATCAAAAGGCGGGCCTTAACGTCTGCAAGCTCTTTTATGGCAATGTCTGTGAATGTCTCGTTTTTGATTACGATCTTTTCTTCTCTATACATACTGACTCCTCCAAAAGCATGTCGCGCGCTTTTGCTGCACGTAAATTGTCTTCTGCTATTAACCACATAATAAATTTTGCGAACAAGCCGCAAATTATGGGCACTACAACAAATACACCGATGGCTATTATAATATCTTCAAGCATTATTGCACCTCCTTAACAGTTTTATCTGTTATAGAAAATATACAAGACGTATGTTCCCAAGTCACGGGAATGGATTTTGCTGCTCAAGATTTTTTCCCGTATTCTTCAATTTCTTTTTCTGTCTTATCCGAAAACTTGGAAAACATCTCCCGCGCTTTTGCAAACCTAAGATCTTCATGAAAGCCTGGGCATGCGAAAGACAGTAGCCAAACAACAAATCCGCTACTAGTGGGAACGGTAAATAACCAAAAATAAGTTAAGATGCACTCTTCTAGGCAGCCTTGGCTTAAAGTAAAAGTAGGTGGATATGGCGGATGTATAATTAAAGAAATAATTATTATCGTAAAAAAAGTGCACAAAAGCCAAATCTTAAAATACTTGCGCTTCAAAGCCTTGTATGGCATGAATCCGTCCGGGTTGCCCAGGTATACGGCGAACAAATCGTTGGCGGTCTTGTCCACTCGCATCCTGTCGTAGTCATTCATCTGCTCATAGCATGCCTCAAACTTTTGGAATAAGGGCAGCTTCTTTGCAGAAGATTCGGCATGGTAATACTGGTACATCATAAGACGTGCCTTTGTATCCGCAAGCTCCTTTACCGCAATGTCTGTAAAAGACTTGTCCTTAATAACAACCGTCTGCTCATCGTACATACGCACCTCCTTAACAGTTTGTCTGTTTTTGTTACATTGGCTTTACATAAATAAGCATATAATCACCAAAAAGCGCACCAAAGCCAAAGAAAAATATACAAAAGAATATAAGCCACAAGATAAAAGCACGGCGCTTAAGCGTTTTATATGGCATAAAGCCTAAGGGATTTGTCATATAATTAGCAAATAAGTCTGTAGCTTTTCTGTCAACACGCAACTTGTCATAGTCATTCATTTGCTCATAACAAGTCAAAAACTTCTTGAACACAGGAAGCTTAGCAGCTGTTTTATTTTGATGATAATACCGGTATATCATAAGACGCGCCTTAACATCTGCAAGTTCGTTAACTGCTATGTCTGTGAATGTCTTGTCCTTGATTACAACATACTCTTCTCTATTCATCCTGGCCTCCGCTTGAAAGAGATTCAAGTTCTTCTCTTGCCTTAGCTGTTCTTAGTAGCCCGCCAAAAATAGCCCAGCTTATTAACCAAGCCATAAAACTACTGCCTAAAAACAACAGGATTAAAAGAATGACAGTATCAACATCAGTTTCTATCATACCCTTGCCTCCATTGCTTTCTTGTGCGAACTGCCACGCCTTAGTGCTTTTCCCTAAGCAGCCTAAGAGCCTTTACTTCCATAATGCGCACTTCTTTGCGGGTAAGCCCAAGTGCATCTGCAACATCCTCCATGCTATGACTGCCATTGCCATCAAGCCCATAGCGCATAACAAGAACTTCTTGTTCGGTCGGTTCAAGCTGTTCAAGCACGCACTTTAAGTTCTTTTGCAGAACCTCATAATTACCAATGCTTGTAAGCCCCAGAGCCTTTTCTTCAATCTTGCGGATTTCCTCATGCGAAAGCCCAAAACGCGCCCTCACTTCATCCATCGTGTGGCTGCCATTCCCGTCAAGCCCAAAACGCATAACAAGAACCTCGCGCTCACTCTCCGAAACCTCGCCAAGTACACCCTTCAAATGCCTCTGAACAATCTCGTACATACCCATATTAACCTCCGTAACTGCCCACACTATACAAGAGCGCATCTTTTGCAAAAGTTGACACCCTCTCTTACGTTTTACAATATAAAACACTCTTGTTCCCAATGCACGGGAATGAAAAAATGTTTTTCTTTTTTCTTGGACCAGCTTTTATCTGCTAACCCGCTTTCCAGGGGTTTGGCTTTCGCCTCCATTCCT
>JAGACC010000126.1 GCA_017614295.1 Treponema sp. | reverse complement strand
TGAATAAAAAATGGAACTGTTCAGAATCTTGTATTTCTGGGCAGTTTTTTTTCCTGGACCGAGCTTTATTTGCTAACCCGCTTTGCAGGGCTCCGCTCTCGCTCCGGCCCGCCTCTGGCGGTCTGGCTGCGCCACCCTTCCAATCGGGGGTAGGCTTGCTTTGTTTTCGACAAAGTTTTTTTTGCAAAGCTTTGTCGGTGCTTTTTGCGCTTTTCTTTACAAAAAAAAGCAAATATAACACTATTTTCTAACTTTTTTTCTTTTTTCACTTGAAAATATTTTTTAACTCCTTATAATATATAAGTATGAGTGGGAATAACAGGGGGACAGCTGTCCTAAAGACCGGCTATGCCTTTAACAGGGCATTTCCTTTATTATCAAAAAAACAAGTTGAAACAAATTTTGAACTCCGCAGTTTTAAGAAATCGGACGAAACAGCTCTTGCTGCAGTAATAAACGAAACCTGGGGCTTAAAATCATCACCTAAGAACGCAGAACTTGCCTTGCGCTTTGGATATGCCTATTTGTACTACAACCTGGCATTTTCTTCCTTTAGAGTCGTAGCAGAATTTAACGGTTGTGCAGCAGGAATTGTTTGTGCGGGCCGCAGAAGCGAAAAATTCCCCAGCATAACGTATCTTGCAAAGGCTTTTTCTTATGCTCTGCCACTATTCTTTTGCCGTGAATTGCGCAGTCAGATTAATGCCTGGAAAAAGTTCTTTAACGTTACAAAAGAGCACGAAGCTATAATGCCAAAGGAATACAAGGGAAGGCTTTATCTTTTGCTAACAAATCCATCTTGCCGCGGTATTGGCATGGGAAAGAAGTTGCTTTCTTCTGCAGAAGAATACTTCTTGCTTAACGGGATGAGCCGCTTCTTCCTTCATACGGACACGGAATGCAACTTTAGGTTCTACGATTCAATGGACTACAAAAAAGTGAAAGGTTCTGTTGTTGGCACTTCTTCAAACCCTTGGGAAATCTACCTTTACGCAAACAACTAGGCTTTATTCGCGCGGAAGGGTTGAATACCCCGCCCCTTGGGGCGGAATAAGGGTATTCAACCCTGACTGCAATACCTTTTAAGAACAACGCACCCCTCGTTGGTTCGCATAAGGATATTTTTATACAGGGGGATTTCGTTTTATGAGGAACTCATACCCCGTAGCTTGCTGCGGGGTGCGTTGATTCGCTTTCCTTTTTGTTTGCGTATACTTCAAGAATTTTTCGCAGTCTTGCAGAGTCAAGCGGTTTGGTCGTAAAGTCCGTCATTCCGCAGTTGGTTGCCTTTACAGCTGCTTCGGGGTATGCGTTTGCGGTCATGGCAATAATCGGTATTGTCTTTGCATCGGGACGGGTTGCGGCAAAGCTTCTTATCTTTTCCGTAGCTTCGTAGCCATCCATAACCGGCATCTGAATGTCCGTAAAGATTGCAATGTATTTTCCAACAGGGGATGCGGCAAATTTCTTTACTTCTTCATCACCGTTGCTTGCAAGGTCAACGCTAACGCCAATTTCTTCAAATATTCTGCATGCTATGGCGGCATTTATTTCGTTGTCTTCTGCAAGAAGAATTGTTCCCTCTACCTTCTTCTGGCTTCCGCTTTCCAAATCTTGTGCTGAATCTTCTTTCTTCCTGTCTTCGTGGACAATCTTACCGGTCATTTTTACCTTTATGGAAGAACCCTTTCCAAGGATGCTTCTTACGGTTATGGTTCCTCCCATAAGGTCTACAAGCCTTTTTACTATGGCAAGACCAAGGCCTGTTCCCTGAATTTCCTTTGCGCGGAGGGGGTTGTCTTCTTCCTGGCTAAAGTCGTCAAACATAACGCTCTGGAAAGAATCGCTCATTCCAATGCCTGTGTCCGTTACGGAAATTTCTATATCGGCAAGGTCCGATATACTATCGGCAAGGTCCGATATGCTGTCGGCAAGGTCTGCTGTGTTTTCCGCAAGGTTTGTTTTGTTGGCAACATTTGCAGAAGCATCGATGTTTGCAGAAGCAGTCACCGCATCTGCAGAAGTGCCAGCGCTTTCCAAACCGTCAGAAGCGTCAGCCGCATCCGCAGAAGAGTCCGCTTTACTTCTAACAAAGGCAGAAACCCTAAGCGTAACGGTTCCCCCCGGAGGAGTATACTTTACCGCATTGGACAAAAGGTTCAGCGTAATCTGGTTTACACGAATCTTATCCAGCATGACAGTTTCCGCTGAATCATTCTGCGTTATTATTTTATAGAAGATATTTTTTTCCGTGCACATAGGCAGGATAATGTTTCTAATTTCCTTTACGTAATCAATAAAGCTGTAGGCTTCCCTGTTAAGTTCAATCTTGTCGGAGTCTATTTTGGAAATGTCCAGAACGTCGTTTATAAGAGAAAGCAAAAAGCGTCCGCTGGTAGCAATCTTGTCCAAGTCTGCATTAAGGCTTTCCTTGTTGTCCATGTCCTTCTTTGCAAATTCGGTAAGGTTTAAAATTGCCCCGATTGGAGTTCGAATGTCGTGGCTTATTCTGGAAAGGAACTGTGTCTTTGCTTCGTTTGCCTTTTGCGCCACAGTCACAGCCCTGCGAAGCCTTTCGTTTGCCTCCTGTTCCTCGCGCACACTCTGGGTAATGTCCGTGCGGTAGGAAAGAATAATCCCCTTCTTTTGGTCAAGGAAGCTGTAGGAAAACTGCTTGGTTATAGAAGTTCCGTCTGGTTTTACAAAGTTACCGGAAAATACATACTTGCCGTCTTTTGCAGCCTGAATCTTTGGCAGAATGTTTTCCAGAAGAAACACCTCTATAAAATTTTGCCTTGTTTCCGGGGCAACGTATTTTTCTGCAAAGATGTTAATCAAATCCGGAAGGTGCATCTTCCGCATGTTCTCCGGGACTTCTGTTTCGCCGTCAAACCAGGAGCCGTAAAGCAAAGTGGCGGAATTTTCCTTTACGTCTGCAACAGCAATATAGTCTGTGGATTCAAAAGCGGTGTGCCTAAAAATTTTGTTGTCCGTGTCCAAAAGCTTTTTCTGCGTAACGCTGCGCCTAAAGTAGTAGATAACAGCATAGACAAGCGTAATAAAAAAGAGGCTTACTGCAAAAATTGCTATGCGGTAGCGCTCAAAAAAACTCTTGTAATGATTCTTAATAACTGTGTCAGAAGGAAGGGAAAAGGTGCTTATCTTAAATGCATCCAGTACATTCTTGTCTGCCACAGAAAACTGAGGTGACTTTGCAATGCGGTGAACCTTGGAAACATCCGTTCCGTTCATAACGTGCTGTGCTATGTCTGCCGCAATCCTTGCACTGCCGTAGTTGTCCGTAACATAGCCGCCTATTACGCCGCTTTCGGTAAGGTCTGTCTTGGCGCAAAACACAGGAACTTTAGAAACGGAAGAAATGTCAAAGGCAGTCTTTTGCAGGGAATTCAAAGTGCGGTTGTGGGAAAGGTAAATGTCCGAAAGAAAAACCACCGAACCATGGTCCAATGCCTCAAGCTTAGCCTTTAGCGATGCGGGAACAGTGTCCGTAAGATTTAAAATCTCGTAGGAGTATTTCTTGTGGTTCTCCATTACCTCGGTAATTTTCTGCTCGTCAAAAAGTCCTTCGCGCGAAGAGTCTGTAATAAAAACAAGGTGCCTGGTATTGGGAAAAAGCGAAGTTGCAAATTTTATGTTGGAAGAAAAATCCGGTCTGCCGGAAATACCCGTCATAAAGTTGTACTTCTGCACTTCGTTCCAGAGCTCCGGGTCCTGAATGCCAAAGTATACGATTGGAGAGTCGCCCCTCATTGTTGGGTGGTTGCACATAAAGGTAAGAGCCTCATCGCCACCTGTAATTATACAGTCAAAGCCGGTCTGCCTTGTAAGCTTACTGCGAAGGTAAATCGTAAAAAGCGAAGTGTCGTAAGTGGAATTAAAGCGCCTTGAATCCATGAATTCATAGGAAATCTCGTATTTGTCGTCCGGAAGAACAGAGGTAATGCCGTTTATCTGAAGCATAACCGCCTCTTCCTTCATCGAATAGGAGCTAAGAAAAAGCACCTTCTTCTTCTCCGTAATGCCAGATTCACCCTCTGAAAAAAAGGCAGCCGCAGAAAAAAAAGCGAGAAACGTAAAAATAAAAAGCTTTTTCATAACCATTAACTTCCATTATATACCCTTTCCGCCCTTCTGTCGATAATAAGCCGGCAATTCTGTGTTTGCGGGTTTATGAGTAACTGGACTAAGGAAAACCTTTGCACTAGAATTGGGGAGAAAACCGTTTTTGCGTTGGCAGTATAAGTTCACAATGAGGTGTAAAAAAAGATGATTAAAAAAGTTGCAATAATTACTTTGTCCAGGGGCTTGCTTGGGGAATCGTTTATGTCGCATGAATTGGAAATAGGAATTAAGCGGCTTAAAGATTATGGGCTTGAAGTTGTTACTACGGAAAATGCATTAAAAGGAATGGAGTACATTAAGGAGCATCCGGAAGAGCGGGCGAAGGATTTGATTAATGCTCTTAATGATAAATCCATCGATATGATTATATGTGCGATTGGCGGGGACGACACTTACAGGTTGCTGCCGTATCTTTTTGAACACGATGAACTTAAAAATGCAGTAAATGGAAATGAAAAAATATTTCTTGGCTATTCTGACACGACTTGGAATCATTTTATGTTTAACAAAGTCGGGTTTAAAACATTTTATGGGCAGGCTTTTATTACTGATTTGTGTGAGCTTGAAGATGAAATGCTTCCGTATTCAAAACAGTATTTTGAAGAACTGGTGCACACAAAGGCAATAAAAAGAATAATGCCTAGCGACGTGTGGTATTCAGAGCGGACAAGTTTTGATGCTTCCCAAATCGGAATAAAGAGAGTCTCCCACCAGAATTGTGGTTTTGAACTCTTGCAGGGTAGCCCTGTTTTTTCTGGAAAAATTTTGGGTGGCTGCATTGAATCTATATATGACATGTTTGATAATTCGCGCTATGAAGATACGGTTGACTTGTGCAAGAAATACAATCTCTTTCCGTCTGCTGAAGAATGGAAGGGGAAGATTTTGCTTTTGGAATCCAGTGAGGAAAAAACAAAACCTGATTTGTACAAAAAGATGGTGCAGAAACTTAAGGCGAGTGGAATCTTTAGCAAAATAAACGGGATTCTTGTAGGAAAGCCAATTGATGAAATTTATTATGATGAATATAAATCCATCCTGCTGGAAGAGGTCGCAGATAAGAATCTTCCTATTGTGTATAATGTAAATGTTGGCCACGCTACGCCTCATTGCATAATTCCGTTTGGGGTTGAATGCACTGTGGATATGAATAAGCAGACTATTGTGTTTGATTGATGTTTTTTTATATGGAACAGAGAGAGTGTGTGTATGAAAGTAAGAGAGAGGGAAAGCAGTCTTTTCTTTTTGATACCAGTCATGATATCCTTGTTGCTTTCTAGAATTACAGGTTGGGATTTCTTTTTCTTTTTGTCATTAGTCTTGTCTTTTATTGTTATTGTTTTTAACCATCAGTTGTACTTGCTGTTTTTTAATGATTCAAGTTCGACGAGCGCACTGTATGCGGGGAACGTTGCTTTACAAGAAGACTATGACCCTGTTGGTCAGGATGGTAAGTATTGGGATCCTCGAAAGCTAAAGTTGTCCCAAGTCTTTGCCTTGTTTCCAAAGAATAGAAGTCCGCATCCTGTTCCGGGTACGTGCGGATTTGTTTTTACTTACAACAAATTGCTTTCGGTTGTTGAAAAAGTTGAATTCTATGACCACAGGCATTATAAAGATTGCTTTACCCTGTACAAATTTTATTTTAGTCACTATTCGCAGGACCGGTTTTCATCGGAACGCTTTTTTCCGGCGGGGCGCGATTATGTTAAAAAGGCACAAATTCCTTTGGAGGGGATAAGCAAAAAGATGATATTTGTTCCATTAAACAGGTATGGCCGGGGATATGTTTTTTAGGAGGTGTGGTATGAAAAAAGCAGGGGTTATAAAAGGCATTTGTTGGCTTGTGTTTGCAATAGGCTTTGCCTTTCTTTTGATGGGTAAGATGCCGTATTGGGCATTGCTTTGTGCAATATCTTTGGCGGTTATGGCAGTCTTGGATTTTATGGCGATAAAAAAGAATAATGATTCGTCTGACAGGATTCCTGTGCTTGAGTTTAAATCCTTGTTTGCAGAGGTTGCTTGCTGTTTTGCCTTTTTGTTCATTCTTGTATTGATCCTTAAGGGGGAGTTTTAGTCTTTTAGGCTTTTGCGGATAGAGCCTAGCCCCGATTGGAAGGGCGCAAGTGGGTGCCTGCACCCCGCAGCGTTGCCGTAGGCAATGGAGGCGAAAGCCGGAACCCTGCAAAGCGGGAAAAAATGCCCTCCTTGGCATTTTTTCCCGTGAGTTTTCTTCGAAAACTCACCAGCTTCTTTGCAAAGCTACAACGCGCCATCCGTGGCGCTGCTTTCTTTACAGAAGGGAAAAATGCCAAGGAGTTTGACCGGACTGTAGGGCCGGGCACAGTGGAAAAAGGGATATGCTCCAGAGAAAAATGGGGTAAAATAGGAAATTAAGACTAATATAAAAATCCCCTTGAAAAAATCGGTGTAAAAAACTAAAATAGCAGCCATGAGCAGTGAATTAATAAATCAGTTTGTAGAAAAAAAGTCGGTTGATGCGCTTAATGAATTTATAACTTCTGATGATTTGAAGAAAATAGGTGAAGCGTCCATTCTTGTTGCCGATGTTCTTGGAACGGGAGATGCTTTTGTGCCAGTTGCTGATTCGGCTAAGGACGGCGAACCAAAGCTTCTTTCCAGCTTTCACAAAAACCTTTTGCTGCTTATCCAGAAAACCTGGGTTGAGGAATTTGACGAGGAATTGAAGGAAGAGGTTCTTTACCACCTTGAGGAATTCAATAAGAAGATGGAAGGTAAGGCCTATGATGAAGCCTACAGCCTTTTCCTTGGTATTGTGAGCGACGTTGTTTACCTTATGTTTGGCGCTCAGACCAAGAACCCTGAGTTTGACGAGTACGCACTCCGCATTGACCCGGAATTTGGTCTTTTCTGGTGGTACATAAAGAGTCTTCCAAAGGATGCCGTCTGGAATAAGGACAAGTGCCGCCTTGCGATTCTTTTGGGTATGTATTTTCTTGCCAACTATTAAAATTAAAAAAAGAGGCCGTGTATGGCAGATGAATTTGAAGAGATTTGCGCAGGTCTTAGGGTTGCAAGCCAAAAAACAGCCCTCCTGACCGCTTTGCAAAAGAACTATGCCCTGGAAAAGGTTGTAGAATCCCTGCAGAAAAATAAGGACGCTATTCTTGAGGCTAATGCCCAGGATGTTGCTGATTCCCGTTCACGCGGTGTTAGCGAGGCTTTGGTTGAGCGTCTTGCCCTTGATGAGAAGAAATTTAAGTCTATTACGGATGCTATCCGTGTTATAATTTCGCAGACTGATCCGGTTGGCGAAGAGGTTGCCGGTTGGAAGGCTCCTAACGGTATGCAGATAAGACAGGTTCGTGTGCCGCTTGGGGTTGTTGCCATTATTTACGAGAGCCGTCCCAATGTTACGGTTGACGCTTTTGCCCTTGCCTATAAGAGCGGTAATGCCATTTTGCTTAGGGGATCTTCTTCTGCGCTAAAGAGTAATTCTGTTATTGTAAAGGCTATTAAGGAAGGTCTTTCTGCTGCCGGGGATGCCGGTATTGCAGATGCGGTTTTTCTTTGCCAGCCTAAGGCGGACCATTCCGATGTGGACAGGATTCTTTCTGCGCTTGGCAAGATAGACGTTGTTCTTCCACGCGGCGGTGCGAATCTTATTAAGAATGTTGTTCAGAATGCAAAGATTCCGGTTATAGAGACTGGTAGCGGTGTTTGCCACTTGTTTGTTGAAAATTCCGCAGATTTGGATGTTGCGGCTAAGATTGCCGGTAATGCAAAGATGCAGAGGCCTGGTGCCTGTAACGCTGTGGAGACTATTCTTGTGCAGAGGGAGATTGCTGCAAAGTTTCTTCCTCTTATGGCTAAGGAGTTTGCGGACAAGGTTCAGGTTAGGGCGGACAAGGAGTCTTTTGCCATTCTTAAGGATTGCTATAAGAACCTTAGGGAAGCCGCTGATGAGGACTTTGGCTTTGAATTCCTTGATTTTACTGTTGCGGTGAAGGTTGTTTCTTCTGTAAACGAGGCGATTGACTTTATAAACGAGCATAACACTAAGCATAGCGACTGTATTGTTACAAACGACCGCGCTGTTGCCAGAGAATTCCAGTCAAGGGTAGACGCTGCCTGTGTTTATGTTAACGCAAGCACCCGCTTTACAGACGGCGGTGAATTTGGCTTTGGCGCTGAACTTGGAATTAGTACGCAGAAGCTTCATGCCCGCGGACCAATGGGAATAAAGGCTCTTACCACAACAAAATTCCTGATTGACGGGGACGGTCAAATAAGATGAACATTCAGCAGACTCTTGAAGGCGCAAAGAAAATAGTAATAAAATTTGGCAGCAATTCGCTTGCAAAGGCGGACGGCACTATTAACCTTGACTTTATGAACATGATTGCGGCTGACTGCGCAAAGCTTATGGCTCTTGGCAAGCAGATAATCATTGTTTCTTCCGGTGCACAGGTTGCGGGGCTTTCCAGCATTAACGGTTGGGCTCACAAGAAGGATATGCACTACCGCCAGGCTCTTTGTGCAATTGGTCAGGTGGAGCTTATGGACAAGTGGCGCGCTGCCTTTAAGAAGCAGTCCCTTCACGTTGCCCAGCTTCTTTTTGTAAAGGAAGATTTTGAGGATTACCACCACACCCTTAACATGAGGAACACTCTTTTTACTTTGGTGGACGAGGGTGTTGTTCCCATTATAAACGAAAACGACTCTGTTTCCTTTGAGGAGAATTCAATAGGAGACAACGACAACCTTTCTGCGCTTACGGCAATTTTGTGGAGCGCGGAGCTTTTGGTTCTCTTTAGCGACATTGACGGTGTTTATACGGACAATCCAAAGACTAATCCGGATGCAAAGCTTGTTGAAAGCGTTACGGATATAGATGCTCTCTTGAAGGGAATTACTTTGGGTAAGACCAATTCTTTTGGTACCGGTGGAATACGCACAAAGATTGAGGCTGCACAGAAGGCTACTCAGAACGGAATTCCTATGGTTCTTGCCAACAGCAAAAAGGATAATCCTCTTGCATCGCTTTTGGACGGTTCCCAGAAGGGTACTCTTTTTGAGGCTGCTGACGCTTCTGCTCCAAAGGAATAGACCTGTTCTGAAGCTGAAGTTTCCGGTCAGGTTTAATAATTCTTAGGCGGACGCCCGCACTGGGGCGCACGAGAGGTAAAAAGATGAAAAAAATCATAATTATATTATGCAGTCTTTTGTTATACACAGGTCTGTTTGCTCAAGAAAAGGTTTTGACAATGAATTTCTGGCGAATAGAAGATCTGTATGAACTTGATGAATCAAAGCCAGACGCTCTTCCAGAAGGATTTCAGGAATTCACTTATTTTGACTCTTTTTCTTCAGGCTCAAAGACTGTTGTTGTTTCTGATTCTATTAGTTATGACAGCTCTGACATTGATGAAATTATTTTGTCATCTGATTTCTTTGGCCAGGATTGCTTAAAAATACTCTTTAAAGAAACTGGTACAGAAAAGATGGCATCTTTTACTGAGGCAAATATTGGAAATAATGTTTTGATGGAATTTAATGGTATTGTTATTGCAAATGCAAATGTAAGGGAGAAAATTTCTAGCGGTAGTTTACAGCTTTCAATTCCTGAAAGTAAAAATATTCTGTATCAAATAATTCAATTATTTGAATGCAAAAATGAAATTAATCTTCAAATGCCAGAAAAATTGATTTATATTAAAACTAAATCAGCAATTTCGGAATATGATAATGTAGATAAAAAAAATCCTACTCAGTTGGCAACAAATTTTTTTTGTGCAGTTTTTGAAAAAACTGATGATTCATACAAAGAATATGTTTTACCAGACTCTCAGAAAAGAATTGCAGAACTGGTAGAAATTTTTCGGTCTAAATATCAGGACTGTACAATTCAGGTAGCAGAAACTGAAAGTATATCATCACTTATTATCAGAAAATTTAAAGGAAAAAATGTCCCAATGCCTTTATATTTTTATGTTGATAATGGTGATTATGGTTTTGGTGAACAGATTATTTTTGTAATTGATGAAACTGGAAAGCTTAAAATTAAACAAATGACTTTGAAATAGAAACACATAACACAGTTTTCAAAGCCGACAAACCGGTCAAGCCGGTTTGCGGTTTAAAACAATGTTAGGCGGCACGGGAGGTTTGCTTGACCTTTGCTTTTTTTGGTCTTACTCTGATTTTTGCCCTGCTGCCTGTTTTTATTGTTTTATTTTTTGTCTACAGCAAGGACCGCTTTGAACGGGAGCCTTTTGGAAAGGTTCTGCAGATTTTCTTTTTGAGCGCTGTCTTTTCTTTTGCCGTCATTCCATTTGAACGCTTGGCGGGAAGTCTTCTTTTTATGAACTATGCGGCTAGAAGTGCCATGGATTTTGACTTTGCGCTTAATTTTTGGGCTGTTGCTCTTGTTGAGGAGCTTTACAAGTGGCTTGTGCTGATGGTTCTTTTGTGGTCTAGTCCTTGCTTCCGCTACCGCTACGACGGTATTGTTTATGCCGTTGCTGCATCTCTTGGTTTTGCGGGCTGCGAGAATGTGCTTTATCTTTTGGGATGGGGACATTCAATTGCTTTGGGGAGGGCTGTTTTTTCTATTCCGGGGCATGCTACATACGGTGTTTGGATGGGATTTTTCTTTTCCCGGGCCAGGCAGTTTAGGAATAAGAATCTTGGACTGCTTTCTTTTGCCAACATGGTTCTTAGTGTGGCTTCTGCTACCCTTTGCCATGCGGTCTACGATTTTTTGCTTAGCGACAGCGTTCAGGGGGGAGGGCTTGGGCTTTTGTTCTTCCTTTATGTCTTTGTGATGGACGTTGTGGCTTGGATGCTTATCTACAATGATTTTGAGAGCGACTGCAGCCTTTAATTAGTTTTCCGCAAGGATTATGCCTTTGCAAATTTTTGAGTGCAGGTCCATTGGGGATGCTTCGAATGTGCACTTGTAGGCTTGTAGGTCTGCAAAGAAAATCTGCGGGCAGGAGAAGAAGGAATCCCAACCGTTTGCTCCTTGGCTTGATATAGAAACTGCAAGCTGGATCCTGAATAGTTTGTAGGCGTAAACCGGTGCTTCGTAAAAAGACTCCAGCATTGACTTTACTGCGGCGTAGTATTCGTCAACGGAGAGGCCTTCCTTCATTGTAACAAGGATGCTGGTGCAGAAATTTCCCTGCTCAAGGAATTTGGCATAGTTCTTGGCGGGCTTCCACATTGCGTAGCTTTCCCATGCGCACTTGAATCCAAAGAAGTAAGAGGTTGCCTTATTCTTGTGTTCCCTAAAGAGGGTGTTAAGGTCTGAAAAGATTCTGCCGCGGAAGAAGTTTATGTATACGTTGTCCAGCCATTCACCCTCTTCGCTGATGAAGACTTCGCTTGTTCCTGACCGGTCACCTTTTCTTACAACTTTGCCAACATAGTATTTGCTTCCGTTTTCCGACGTGTGGATTCCGTATTCCGAGTCCGGGGAAAGATCCGGCACTATTACGAATGATGATGTGGAATATTCTTTTGCAAGGCTTTTCTGCGCAAATTCGGCGGCATTTTTTTCCGAGGCAAAGATGCGTTTCTTTCTTTTTATGATGCGGCTTAAAACCCTTCCTTTTCTTGTAAAGAGTTTTGGGTCAACCAGTGCAAAGAGCAGCAGGGAAACAAAGACGGCTTCGCGGGCCCAGTCCCTGTAAATTCCGAGCAGAGAGGTTATTGCCGTAAAAACCCATACGAGAAAGATTATAATTGGCAGGGTTAAATATCTAAGTGCCATCAATACTATTTTAGCCTAAAAGCTCATGAATTTCAATTTTTTTTGCTTTTTGCGGAGAAAATGTAGATTTTGGTAAAGAAGTGCATGATTTTCAATAAAAAAGTAGGAAATTTCGTAAAAAAATGATGAATTTCATCGAATTTCTCTAAAATTCACTTGCCTAAAATGTAAAATTGTGCCAATATCTTTTCAATTATCTGGAGAGATGTGAGGGGTTTTTATATTTAAGGAGACTTCAATGACTTGTGAGCGCATTGATTATTACCAGGCTGCAGAGCGCACAAACGTTATAAGACTTATTTTTAATTCAGTTTTTTTCTGCGCACTTTTTACCGCTGTCTGTTCCTTCGTTTATTTTTATTTGCCCAATGCTGAATTAACTAGCCTTGCACCAGTTGCTTCCAATTCAAATGTTCCGGTTCAGGAAAAAGTTTTGGAAGAAGAGCCTGTAGAAGAACCGATTCTTGCCCTGGACACTGATGATTCATTCATTCCGGCTTTGGTAAAGGCAAATTCCAGCACAAACCATGCTGTTCCTGCAAAATTCGTAAGGGGAGCCGGAACTGCATCGCTTTCACTTCACCCGACTGCAATCAACCGCGAAGACTTGGGTCTTATCCTTTACCGCCAGCCTCAGACACGCGCCGCTGTAGAAGGATTCTATTATCAGGTTACCGGAAACCGCGAGACTGCAATTGCCATCCTTGACGCTGCGGAAACATACAACATTCCGCTTTCCCTGGCATTTTCCCTTGCTTATGCAGAGAGCCACTTTAAGCCATACGCTTCCCACGTTAACAAGAACGGTTCAATAGACCGCGGACTTTTCCAGCTTAACAGCAATGCTTTCCCCAACCTTACGGAAGAGGAATTCTTTGATCCGAAAATTTCTGCTCTTAAGGGACTCAAGCATCTTAACTTCTTCCTTAAGACTGCCGGTAATGAGGTTACAGCCCTTGCAATGTACAACGCAGGTGCCGCAAAGGTTAGCTCAAACAACACGCCTCATTCAACTTTGGACTACGTAGCTGCAATCAACAGTTACCGCAGTGCCATAGACGAAAGCTTTGCAAAAGACGTTCTGGTATTCCTTGAGCAGGGAGTGGCCAGCCGCTTTGGTGAAAAGGTTGAATACACTCAGTCATAGAATATGTCGCTGATTCCAATATTTGTTTTTACGGGAGGGGTAATTTCTGCTACCCCTATCGTTCTTTTTGTAGTTGTTATAATAGAACTCATCTGCTATATAAAGGGACGCTCTGAGTCTGTTCCAAAGGCTAAGCTAAGAAAGCATCTGTACTGCATGATTATTTGCCTTGCCCTCTTTGTGATTATGATTGCAGTGGCTTGCATTGTCCTTCGCTACGTTTAAAACTACAGCTGTACAAGTCCCTTTCCCCTCATCTTTTGCAGCAGGGGTAAGAATTCCGGTCTTTTTGCAATAAAGTCTTCCATTTGTTTTGTCTGCTGAACTTTTGCAGATATTCCTTCCATTGCCAAAATGAATTCATTTATGCTCTTACCGTCTGCCCCCGATGGTAGCGCAAGGGAATAGCTTTCCTGCATATACTGCCATTCAAGTTTGTTTTTGCATACGATGGGTACAGAAGAAAGCCAAGCGCATCTTTTTATGTTTAGCGGAGACTTCCATTCAGCATTACGCCTAAGCTCGTATTTTTCCACCGCTTTTTGAACAAGGTCGTGGGCAACAGTTGGCATTGGGGTTTTAAAGTCAAACCATTTGCAGACATTCATTCCAAGCTTTTCACCGTGCATCCATGAATTTAGCGCAAGGTTTAATCCCCTTCCAAATTTTTGGGAATCGTTTTCTCCCTTAAAGTGCATTCCGTTCTTTGCAAAAAGTCCGGCTCCTTCTTCTTCAAAGGGGTTAAGGTCTGGGTAAAGTCCTTTTTTCCATTCGTCATAGATTCTTGAGTGGCGGGTAAGTACAAATTTGTGCCAGAAGCAAGAGTCCAAGAGTCCAAGCTCAAAGAACTGTCTTAGCGTTTCCATGGAATTTATTGTGTCCTGGGCGCTTTCTTGGTAGTAGCCGTAAATCATGTAGGCGTGGATTAGGATTCCTGCTTCCTTAAAGGCACAACAGGCGCTTACTATGGATTCCAGGTCGGTTCCCTTGCTTATTTTGTCGAGTCCGTTTCCTGTTGCAATTTCTATTCCTCCGCTTACGCCGGTTAGTCCGCCAAAGCATAGAAAATCTGCCATGTCGCGGGTGTAGACTTTTTCAAAGCGGACGTTTCCCCAGTAGGAGAGGGGGCTTCCGCTTTTTAGGTTGCACTTTGCAAAGCGGACGCTTCCTGCTGGCGGTAAGGCTTCGTCTACAAAGTGAATTCCGTATACGCCCTTGTCTTTTGCCTGTTCCAAAAGCCCTGAATACAAGTGTTCTACATCCGTCATTTTGTAGGAGCATACATAGTCCAGGGTAACGTCGCAGAAAGCGCATTTGTGCCAGTAGCAGCCGTGTGCAAGGTAGGCCTTTATCCAGCTGCCGTCTGACCAAAGCCTTTGCATTGGGTTTGTGTCGTCTGCCATGCGGGGGTAGAGCGAAAAGTCTATGTCTGAATAGTCTGGGACCAGGGTGGAGGTTATCTGGTTTTCGAAAGCCGTCATTTCGCTGTCGCTTTCTTTGGGGGGGATTGTGACTGCTGTGGTTTTGCTGTCTCTGATACTGTCTTTGCCAGATGCGTCTCCGCTAACGCCTCCGTTACAGTCTACGCTATTGTCTCCAGTGCTGTTTCCGCTGCTGTCTCCAGAAAGCCAAAGCCTCATTTTGTATATTCCGTCACCAGAGGAACTCTTATTGGAAAAGTCTTTGCAAGAAAGAATACCGCTTTCCAAGAGCCTCTTGTAGGAACCGTATCCCCTGTCCAGAGAAATTGCGTCTGCATAGCGGGCAAATTCCGGCAGGTCAAATTCCCTAAGCTCCGTGTTTATGAATCCTCCGCCAAAAGAGATGAACACTTTTTTCCCATACCGCTGCTTTAGGAATCTTCCGGTAAAAAGGGCTGGCGTAAATGTTCCCGCAAAAGGAAGTGAAATACAGACAAGGCATCTTCTTCCTTGTTCCGCTTCCTCCATAATTTTTTTGTCCTCGATTCCTCCGGGGCAAAATACCTGTTCCAAAACCTTGGCATAAAATTCTTTTAGCACCGGTGAATCAAGGGAGCTTTCTATTTCGCTGAATCTTTTTTTTCCTACCGCAATGGACTCTGCGTATCGTATGAGCGAAAAATCCTTGTCAAAGGCAACGCTTATGTAGTCGGCAAGATCTTCCAGTGCTGCTCCCGCCAAGTTTCTTGCATCATCTGCAGTGGGCATGGCATCCAGCTTTTCAAGATAGCTTTCCATTCTCATTCCGCGGGGAACAAATGGAGAAAAAACAAATTTATGGGTGATTTCCCTTGAAGAAGATTTAGACCCGTCGCGGAGAATCTGCATTATTGAATCTATCCATAAAATCCACAGGTCTTTCTGAAGAATATATTGCTTAAGGTTCTTTGCCGCAAAGTCTTCCCCTCTCTTTGCAAAACCTTCTGCAAGCGAAAGGGCTTTTTTTTCTGTAAGCTCGAACAGCCTTTCCAAACCGCTCTTGCTAAAAATGCTGTCAATCAGTGCTATGCTAAGGTCGTGCCAGCTGGTGCAGACATTCTGACTCTTAAAAAATGCGCTCAGGTATGCACCCGAAGGATATGCGGTATTCAATTGCACAAGCGGCGGCTGAATGATGATTGCCTTGTGTTCTGCGCAGGAAACTTCCATTTGGACAGTATAGTTTTTATCAGCTTAAAACGCAAGGTAAAAATAGGTTTATGACAACTTCTTCTTTGGATGAAATCTTATCGGACTAAATCTTAGAGGACTAAATCCTCCTTGTTCTACCATTTTGCTTTTTGGCTAACTCGACAGATGCTATGATTTAGGTGATTGGCAAAATGCGGTACTCTGATTTGACGGAATCAGAGAGTCGGCGGAAGGTTCAGCTGAGCAATGAGGAACCGTAATCCGAGAGGACCATGGAAACCTCGATCG
>JAGACC010000125.1 GCA_017614295.1 Treponema sp. | reverse complement strand
CGGTCACTTTGGAAAGGAACTCTACGAAGTATTCAAGTACATCGGCGTAGCAGTAGACGAGATTGGCTACAACCAGCCAAAGGGCGTCCGCTATCCAACAGAGAACCCATGGGCATAAGTCCTTGGCTTTAAGCTGTAATTTTTAATTATTAAGCGGTTGGGATTCCTTTGCGGAATTTCAGCCGCTTTTTTTATTGCAATGTATCTTTTAAGCCAGATTTTGCTGCTAGTGGAGCCCAGAATTGATTTCCATTCCTAAAACAGACCAAGCCTAGCCCCGATTGGAAGGGTGGCGAAGCCAAACCGCCAAAGGCGGGTCGGAGCGTAAGCGGAGCCCTGGAAAGCGGGTAAAAAATTGCGGCCCTGTAATTTTTACCCGCAAGCTTTCTTTTGAAAACTTGCCGATTGCTTTTCATAACAAATGACGCGCCCTCCTTGGCGCTGCTTGTTCGCGATATAGGGTAGAAATTACAGGGCGATTGAGCAAGGAAGCCTTGCGAACAGTAAAAAATGGGATATGCTCCAAAAATGCCGTAAGCTTCTATTAACTATTCCCCAAAGAGTCCGATAGTTTAGTATACAAAATTTGCCTTTTTGGAGATTTTGTAGTATATTGAGATTATGAGTGGGCTTTTGAACATATATTGTGGGGGGAATCTATGAAAAGATTTGGCTTTTTTGCAGCATCATTATTATGCGCGTCTCTAATTTTAGGCGGCGTAGCTTTTGCAAATGGTAAGAATTCAACCAGCCAGGAAATGGTTGGCGTAAAGGGCAGGGATTTTACCGTAGGAGTTACGGAAGTTACCCAAAAACTTTACAAGCATGTAACCGGCACAAATCCATCCTATTTTAAAGGGGACAACCTTCCTGTAACCAACGTAAACTGGTACGACGCAATAATATTCTGCAACAGTTTAAGCAAGGCTGAAGGTTTGACTCCCTGCTACAGTCTTAACGGCACTACGGACATAAGCAAGTGGGGTGAACGCCCGGAAGATTCAATCTGGTCTGAATGGTCTTCCGTAAGCTGCAACTTTGAGGCAAACGGATACCGGCTTCCAACCAAGGAAGAATGGCTTTATGCTGCCCGCGGCGGAGAAAACCACAAGTATTCAGGAAACGAATATGTTGGCGGAGTAGCCTGGTACAACGTGAACAGTGAGCGCATGCCCCATGAAGTTGGCGAAAAATTTGAAAACGGTTACGGAATTAAGGACATGAGCGGAAACGTTTGGGAGTGGTGCTGGGATCACTACGACGTTTACAGTACGGATATGGGCGGAAGTTTTAGCGACGGTTCAAAATACTGCATCTTGGACGGTCGGTCCGGAAGCATTCCCATGGTAACAAAAACCGCCAGCCTTGGTTTCCGCGTGTTCAGAAGCAGGTAGAAAAAATACTTTCATTTCTTGTAATCTGTAATACCCAGCCTGTTCCCAAACGGGTCTTCAAATTCAACAGCATTCCCTGTGCGGATTTTGTAAGGTTCCGTAAGGAATGCCAGGCCTTTCTTTTTTAACTCATCGTAGCTTTTTGCGACATCATCTACCACAAACCAGATTACGGGTTTTGCTTCCAGGAACTTGTGCTTGTCTTTTAGTATGATGGCGGCTTCTTCTGTGTCAACGCTAAAGGCAGTCATTCCTATTTCCGAAAAATCAAATTTTAGTTTGAGCCCCAGAGTCTTTCCGTAAAAATTCTTTGCGACTTCCATGTTGTCGATTGGTAGAAAAAAGTTGTCATAACTTTTCATTCTTAATGCCTCCTGTTGCATTTAGTGTTCTGCATCAATACCATTGATGTTCTACATATAAGGATGCAAAATATTTTGTAAAGTTATGGGCGGGGTAAAAATTTATTTGAAAATTTCAATTACTTTTAAAAACCAGGTCTCGGAAGGTTTTGCTTCTGGCATGTGTGAATACAGGTAATTTACTTTTGCGCGGACTTTGCCGTCAAAGCGATAATCTTTTTCTTTATAGTCAAGGCGGGATATTGTCTTTTTCATCAGTGACTTATTTTTTTCATGTGATTCCCTAAACTTAATCCAAGCGGTACAACTGCAGGGATTTTTTGCATCAATAAGATTGCAGTGGTCTGCAAAGAAGGAATCCAAATTCATTCTTGCCCTGAACAAAAGTCCTTTGAGCGTGTTAGGTGAAACTTCAAGAAGCTCTGCCACGTAATCCGCATTCATTCCAAACATGTCCACAAGAGAAAAAGCAATGCGCTGTTTTAGGGTAAGTTTTCTTACCATTGCCATAAAGCATCCGTTCTGCAAATTTTTTAATTCATCCGCAACAATAACTTCTTCCTCTGCTTGTGGAAGCGGTTGCGCAATTATTTTTCCGGCAGATTCAGCTTCTTCCAGCTCAATGGAACTTTCTTCTGCAGCACCGCTTTTCCGCATGAACATAAGAAAATGCCTGTAGCAAATTGACGTAAGCCACTTCCTAATGGCCTTTGCATCCCTAATCTGGTTTTGCTTTTCAAATGCAGTCATAAAGGTCTGCTGCGTCAAATCTTCCGCATTGTCTGGATGACAGGACAGTTTTAGCGCAAAATTGTATATGTAAAGATAGTTCTCTTTGAAAATGTCCTCAAAATTCATTTTGCTGCTTTTGTTTATTCAACACAATATCTTGCCCTGCTGGTTGGAGTTTCAAAGACGTCCACTGCAAAGAGCCTTGCCTTTCCGCTTTCGCCTTCTCCCTTAAGCTCCGGCATAAGGCTTGTTATTCTGTTAAAAATCCAGAATGCTATGCGTTCGGCGCTGGGGTTCATCTTAAAGACTTCCATATCATTTAAATTTGTATGGTCAAGTTCATTGCAAACTGAGCGCAGGGTCTTTTTTAGGATTCCAAAGTCCAAAAGCATTCCGCCTTCGTCCAGCTCTTTTCCCCTGGCATGGGCGTAAACTTTGTAGTTGTGTCCGTGAAGGTTTTCACACTTTCCGTGGTAGTCCTGCAAAAAATGTGCCGCGCTAAATTCCGCTTCCACCCGAACCTGGTAATAGCCTTCTTCTGCCATTTTTTCCCCCTTAGATTGCGCCCTCGTATACAAGTCCCTGTTCACCGTCTATGGTAACGGAAAGGTCGTTCTCTAGCTTTAGTGCTCCCGGTACGTCCAAAATCCATACAAGGTTTTTGTTTACAAAGGAAAGTTCCTGTGCGCTAATGTCGCTTCCGCCTTCGCAGACAACACCCTCTGCAATACGCAGCAAAGGAAGTGATTCTTCTGTGATTCGCTTTAGCACCATGATTGTGTTGTGCTGCACGTTGATTTTTTCTCCGCCCTCCAGGAATGCGTCTACATGGACTATGCGGCCAAATGCACGCTTGCAGTTCTTGGATGCAAAACCAAAGCGGGTTCCTCTGGCAAGTACGTTTCCTACGATAAGCACTTTGATTGTGTTTGCCATTAACGGGCTGTTAAGTGGGATTCCTGCGCACAAGACAACTTTGTCGCTAAGGTGGACTGCTCCTTTTTCCAGGGCTGTCTTTATTGCGTTCTGAATCATGGTTTCCGAATCATCTGCAAGGTCGCAAAGGCATGGGATTACTCCCCACTGAATCATGAGCTGTCTTGCTACCCTCCGCTCCGGGGTTACTGCTATTACGGTCTGCTCTGGTCTGTAGCTTCCTATCATGCGGGCTGTGTTTCCGTGCAGGGTTGGGATAAGAATTGCGTTTGCCTGAATGTTTCTTGCAAGTTTGTATGCGCTGTGGGTTACCGCGTGTCCAACTTCCAGTCCGGGTCTGTGGGAGCTGTCTATGAACTTCATCCTTGAGCGGTATTCCTCTGAATTTTCCGTGGTTGTGGTGATTAGTGCCATTGTCTTTACGGCTTCTACCGGGTATTTTCCGCTGGCTGTTTCTCCGGAAAGCATAACCGCATCCGTTCCGTCAAATACGGCATTGCTTACGTCCGTAAGTTCCGCTCTTGTAGGCCTTGGGTTAACAATCATGGAATCAAGCATTTGGGTTGCAGTTATTACGGGCTTTCCCGCTTCCCTACAGGCAGAGATTATGTGCTTCTGGGCAAGTGGAATCCTTTCTACCGGCAGCTGAACACCAAGGTCTCCTCGGGCAACCATTATTCCGTCTGCTTCCTTTAATATAGAAGAAATATTGTTAACGCCTTCTTCGTTTTCTATTTTTGCTATTACCTTTGCGCTTGAGCCTAGTTTTTTAAGGTAATCTTTAATCTGGACTATCTCTTCTGCAAAACTTACAAAGCTTGCCGCAACAAAATCTATGTCCATCTCTGCGCCAAACTTAAGGTCTGCCTTGTCCTTTTCGCTCATGATGGGGAGGCCTGCGTGTACGCCTATAAGGTTTACGTTTTTGGTGGAGCCAATCTTTGCTGAATTTGCGGCTGTGCAGATTATCGTTTCCCCCTGTATGCTTTTTACGGTTAGCTCAAGGAGTCCGTCTGCTACAAGAACACGAACACCGCTCTTTAGCTTCTTTGCGGCATCTTTCCAGGAAAGCGAAATGTGGTTTGGAGTACATTCTGATTCATCAGAGACAAGTTCTACGGTGCTGCCGGCTTCTATCTGGATTTCCTTGTTACCGGCAGTTTTTCCGGTGCGGATTTCCGGTCCCTTGGTGTCCAGCATTATGGCTACTGGAACTTTTAGTTCATTGCTTATTCGTTTTACGCGGTCCATGGCTTCTTTGTGCCATTCGTAACTTCCGTGCGAAAAATTAAAGCGGGCTATGTTCATTCCGGCAAAAATCATGCTGCGGATTGTTTCGTCGTTATTGCAAGCAGGTCCAATTGAACAGACTATTTTTGTTTTTCTGATATTCATTATTTTTTACTCCCAAAAGTGCAGGTCTTACTATACCGAAAAACCTAACAATTTGCAATCTTAGGGATTTTTTGAATTTTTCTCTTCTGGACGGAAATGCCTTTGCTCTGCCATTCACTCATAAACTAAAATCGACAAAAATGCTATTTGTTTACGGGCTTTCCGGGGTTCCGCCTCCCGGCTCCATTCCTCGCTCGAAGCTGCGCTGCGAGTTCGGAATGGCTTCGCCACCCCTCCAATCCCGCGTAGTATGCCAGTCCGGCTCTGCAAACAGTCTGATTTTTTTGCCTTCAGTTTTCCGTTTTCAAACCGCCCAGCCTGTCCGCTGACTTTTCCCAGGGAAGGGCATGGTACCATCTTTCACGCCTTTCACCGCTCCATTTTTTGTGCAAAAGCCTGTCCATCAGGTTGCCGGTTACGGAAGGAAGCCCTATCACAAGCAGGTAAAATGGCCCCAGCACAAGAGACTGAAAAGTATGTCCGTATTCGTGCACTCTTGCCCCGTTCTGATAATCAGCATCATCATTTGTCGGTACAAAAATAAAAGGCCCAAGGCTCAGGCCCGCCCATTTATCTTTCCACTGAGTTTCAATGGCATTTCGGTAAATGCGGTGCGGACGCGCAATATGAATCAAAAAAAACAGAAAACAAAT